>NZ_PYCI01000103.1:0-24445 GCF_003015105.1 Chroococcidiopsis sp. CCALA 051
ATATACGGGCGGGTTTAACCGCAGAATCATTTGTGTGATGACAGGTATCCTCAAAAAAAACCCGCCCCTACGACTCCCCACTCCCAAATAGGGGGAGAAACACTGTCAATACTTCTCCTTGTTGTGGTTTCTGACGCACGATCAATTTGCCACCAATCGATTGAAATAGGTGCTTAGTAGCATTGAGATTGAGACTAATACAGCCTGTTTCGGGTTGAAAAGTGAGTAACTGACCGAGAGATTTGCCAATCGACGTGACAGAAAAACTTTGTGTCGCTTCGTCGTCTTCTCCTGGAAGTTGCGAAAATAACTGTAGCTTGAGTTGATCGCCAGCAGGAATGACTTGCACCTGAATTTGACTGCCAGCGGGTAGGCTGCGAGTAAAATTCTCGATTAATCCTGTCAGTACCCGATCGAGCATACTAGGATGGCTGATCACCGTTGGCATTTGCTGCGGCACAATCACATCTAAAGTCATGTTGCGGCGTTTCGCACTGTGTTGCCAGCGGGGAATACTTTGCTGCAACAACTGTTCTAAAGATGTGGCAATCAAATAATTATTATTGTTGCTATCTGAAGCAGATGTTTCTAGTTCCGCCGCTTGAAACATCAACTCCATGCGATCGATTTGTTCTCGACATTCGTGTTCGATCGCCTCTAAGCGTTTTTGCACATCGCTAGACAAGTCTCGTCGCTTCAATAACAGGCGAATCAGCGTGCGAATTGTCGTCAAAGGCGTGCGAACTTCGTGAGCAAATGCTTGCAGGAGTTCTAAATCGGGACGGGAATGGGGAGTTGGGAGTCGGGAGTCGGGAGTCGGGAGTTGAAAGTCAAGAAGATTATCGTTGTTCTTGACTTTTGATTTTTGACTTTTGACTTTTGCATTGTCCCCTTGTCCTTCCTCTGGCTCTGGCAAATACTTTAGTAACAGGCGGCTAAATTGAGCCACGATCCGGTAATCTGGGGCAACGGGAGCATATTTATGGGCGATCGCATCGACTTGCAATAGTAGATATCGCGGGCTAGTCAGAGCCACTCGCGCCCGCAGCGTCTGCCATGCCTGCGCAACTATCTCCGGTTCAAATGCAAACATAAATACTGGGTCGTTATTGCCATCTACCCCAGCAACCATCACCAAGCTAAAACTATCTGTCAAAACTAAGCAAAACTGTTCCTTTGCTAGCGGATCTCCCGGTAGCAAGGGTATAGTCGTACTACCAGGGGGATCGATTTCTACTGCTACAGGTAAAGGATCGGATTTTGCTTGAGACTTGGCTACATCAGACTTGGTTGCAGCTGGCGGGAGTTGAAACGGTCTTCCTCCAGATAACTTCAGCCACTCTGCGGTAAACACTCCAGTTTGAAAGTTAGCCAGCAACTCTTTTTGACTCAAAATTGGTGCTGGACCAGCTAAAACGATGCCTCGATCGCCTTTAAATCCTAAAGAGTTTGACAATGGGGAACCAAGACTATCTAACAATAGCTGTTCGAGTGCGGCGATCGCCCCACTCCACTCTTTCACGACTTTGAGCCGTTTAGATGCAGCACTGGTATGGCGAATGACTTCTGTTTCCAACTCTGGAGTGTAGTAGCCAATCTCATCCGCTCTGCTCTTGGTAATAATTTCCCTTATAGTTGGTAAAGTCCACATTTGCACCAGCGATCGCCCCCTCTCACAGCTAGCAACTCTCCGTTCCGTTCCGCTTTTCTAGATAGTTCCACTTTTGCTACTCAATAAGAGAGTATCGAGATTTTGGCACTAGCGACAGGCGTAAAACCGAACTTTAGTCTTCGCAATTTCCTGAATTAGGAAGGGATTGTCGATCGTTGGTAATGGGTAATGGGTAATAGGCAAGAAGCAATCCACCACTATCCCATTACTTGAGTTCGATCGCGAAGCTTATTAACTATTTTGACTTTTGACTTTTGACTTTTGACTTTTCTACGATTCTCTCCCAGATGCCCAGAGATCTCGCCACTTAACCGTCCCTTCGCTAGCAACAACCCAACGTCGAGCCACGATATTTTCCCGTAATGGCGATCGCCCTTCTCGCAACATGGCATATTTGTAAGTAATTAACTTACCAGCACTCTCCTCGAAGGGAATTTCCGCAAACCAAGTATTGGCATTAATGTACTCTAGGGGGTAAGCTTTGCCAATATCCCAGTTTCCTAGCTCTGGACAATCGCCCATCACCACAATTCTTTCACCGAGTTGAGTGTTGACCCCATTTAATTGCACTCTAACTAAAGTTTTAGCTTTTGCCCTTTCCCCAATATGACTGAGAACGATGACATCTCTTCGTCCCAGTTCTAAATTGCGGATCTCGCCGTTCTCCACTGTAAATTTGCGCCGCGTTAACACGCAAGTATGCTCGCCATCTGGTAAGTCTGTCATGACTGTATCAATCGTGACGGCTTCGCCGCGAGTCATGGCAACAAAGCAGGTACACTCACCATATCTTCTGACATAGCAGTAGACATCTGGGGTAATATATCGCTGCTGATGGCTACCAACCGATACGGCTGGGTTGAGTCGCCGCAAGCCAGAAAGCAAGCGAATATAACGATAGATTTCAGTGTCGTTGTCCCAACTCGTCATCATCGGTCGGTTGTAGGGATCATTTCCGCCATTTGTATCGTCGTGAAGATACTGTTCCGTGCCGTAGTAGATGCAAGGGATGCCACGAGATGTCATAATCAGAGCCATCGCCACTCGTAGCATTTCCGGGTCGGCATTAAGCGACTGAAAACGCGGCATATCATGGTTATCGATAAACGTGACTAACTCTGTTGCCCCGTTATAGCGGTAATCGAGATCGAAAACATCTTGGATTAGTTGAAATCCACCCTCAGCGCCTTGTGCCAAAGCGCCTCGAATTGCTACGCATAGACCAAAATCGAGCATGGACATACCCGAACAGTTGGCAAATTCTACCGAGAGATCGTCGAGTGGATGGCTGAAAATCCATTCACCAAAGACAAACACATCTGGTCTATGGGCTTGAATATCGGCGATAAACTCTTGCCAAAACCAAATTGGCATATGCTTGACTGTATCTACCCGCAAAGCATCCACGCCTCGATCTAGCCACTGCTTAATTGCCAATTTGATGTAATTACGATAGTCGTTGTTGTTCTCGTTAAATGTGGCTAAACCGGAAAGTTCGCAGTTCTGTACTTGCCATTCATCTTCCCAATTGGAGACTTCACCGTAATGATGATACCAATGATCTTTATCATCATTAAAGTCGGCAATTTTTACGCCATCGTCATATAATTCTCCCTTGACTCCGCTAATGTCAGGGCTACTATGGTTGCAGACAATATCGAGAATTAACTTCATCTTTCGCTTGTGTAGTTCGTCAATCAAGCGATCGAAGGTGGTATTTCTAGTTTCTTGAGTTTTGTTCAGGGATGGATCTTCATCTTGACCGATAAATCGCGGGTTCAAGCGTTTGAAGTCTTTCGTCCAGTAGCCGTGAATTGCCGCACTTTCGATAAATAAATCTTCAATTTGCTCGAATAAAGGAGTCAGCCAAATTGCTGTCACTCCCATGCCTTTAAGATAATCGAGTTTATCGATAATTCCTTGTAAGTCACCACCCCAATACTTCCCCCATTCTTGAGCATTGGGATCGTATAGTTCTGGGTTAGGACCTTCGCTATTGTTTGGATCGCCATCATAAAAGCGATCGACTACCACAAAGTAAATTGTTTCTTGACGAAATTCGATATCTCTGGTGTAAAGAAACTCTAGATCGATCTCTGTTTCTTGTTGAGGTGCTGTAATTAAAGTATCTATTTCTACTTTTGGATCGGTCAGTTCGTGTTGAGCAGGAGTCGCTTTAACCGTGGGAAGTGTTTCCATAAGGTTTAGTGAGTTCTATATTTTTCAAATTGCGAGCGCATCTATGCACGAGTTGGTTTTGCTTTTGGCTCCTGTCGTTTTTCAGCGGGATAACATGCCAACCAACTATTTTTTTGCAGGCAATTGTTAAAATATGTTAATCACGAAAACTCTATCATCTATCGTGGGAAGTAATTTTATAGCGGTTTTTCGATTGGGTAAAACACACGCTCTCTCTGGGGCGTACAGAGAAAGCGCCCCTACAAATGTCACGCACGCAATCGAGAATTGCTATTATAGTGACTTTAGCACTTCGGAGAAGCAGAACGTTGTTCGTCACTAGAATATTTAGTATCGGTAGCGGGTTCACTACTCAATCTTGACTTAGCAATTCTCTGTATAGTTATTCCCGGTATCTGTACTCAACTACAAAATTTTAGCTCCCCTCAAAACTGCGATCGCCATGCAATTTTGAGGGGAGCTTTATGTTATTTAACAAATTTAGCAAACTTTCTTCACACAAAAATCGCCATCTAGCTCATAGAAGAACCACTGCGATCGTAGTTAGCCGAGAAGGTGGGGTGGGGTTTGCCTTGAATATGATTCCAATATTCTGTCGTACCTTCAAAACCAATTTCAGCTGCTGCACGGTTCAACATCGATTGCTGACGGTTTTTGACTACGTGGTGGTGACGCATCATCAACGCCCGAGCTTGTTCTTGAGTAGACATAATTTATTCCTCTTTATATTTTTCTGTTTACTTTCACTTTTTTACTATAGCAGGTAATTCTGTATCCAAAAATACAAAATGACTATTTTTAATATTTCTTAACATTATTCTCAGAAAAGCGAGTAATGAGGAGCGAGAAGTGAGGGGAAGAAAAGAGCTGCTCTTGAGCTGAGGGAGAGTCGCCCATCTGAGGGGGAGAAGAGAGTTGCGGAGCAACTACCAACTACCAACTACCAACCATCAACCATCAACTGTCAACCGTTCATCCTTATCCCTCATAATGGAAATAGTGGATAAAATTTGCTTTCCCAAAATCCGATCGCCGTTTTACTTGATGAAATATGTTTGATGCACTTGCCGATCGCCTAGAATCTGCCTGGAAAAAGCTGCGGGGACAAGATAAGATTTCCCATGCCAATATTCAAGAGGCATTGCGGGAGGTACGCCGCGCCTTATTGGAGGCGGATGTCAATTTGCAGGTAGTCAAAGATTTTATTGCTGACGTGGAAACTAAGGCACAAGGAGCCGAGGTACTTTCTGGGGTTAGACCCGACCAGCAATTCATCAAAGTTGTTTATGACGAACTGGTAGAAGTGATGGGGGAAACCAACGTTCCCCTCGCACAGGCAGACGCAGCCCCTACCATTGTTTTGATGGCAGGTTTACAGGGGACGGGAAAAACCACCGCTACAGCAAAATTAGCATTACATCTACGCAAGCAAGACCTCAGTTGCTTGATGGTAGCGACAGACGTATATCGTCCCGCCGCGATCGATCAGTTGGTGACTCTGGGTAAGCAAATTGACGTACCCGTGTTTGAAATGGGTAGCAATGCCGACCCCGTAGAGATTGCGCGACAAGGTGTCGAACAAGCCAAAGCACAAGGGGTAGATACAGTTATTATCGATACCGCTGGTCGCCTGCAAATTGACCAAGACATGATGGCGGAGTTGATTCGTGTTAAAGAAGCCGTGCAACCCCACGAAACGCTGTTGGTAGTGGATGCGATGACGGGTCAAGAAGCAGCCAATCTCACCCGCACTTTCCACGAACAAGTCGGTATTACTGGGGCAATTCTCACCAAGCTGGACGGTGACAGCCGAGGTGGAGCAGCGCTTTCAGTACGACGAATCTCGGGACAGCCGATTAAGTTTGTCGGTGTCGGGGAAAAAGTAGAAGCACTACAACCCTTTTACCCCGATCGCATGGCATCGCGCATTTTAGGTATGGGCGACGTGCTGACGCTCGTAGAAAAAGCCCAAGAAGAATTTGATCTTGCCGATGCTGAGAAAATGCAAGAGAAAATTCTCTCGGCAAAATTTGACTTCACCGACTTTCTGAAGCAGATGCGGCTGCTGAAGAACATGGGTTCTTTGGGTGGCATTATGAAGCTAATTCCTGGCATGAATAAGATGTCGGACGACCAGCTGAAGCAGGGTGAAACCCAGCTCAAACGCTGCGAAGCGATGATCAATTCCATGACCAAGCAGGAACGTAAAGACCCCGATCTGTTATCTAGTTCCCCCAGCCGTCGCCGCCGGATTGCCAGAGGTTCTGGTTATAAAGAAAGCGACGTGAGCAAACTGGTGAGCGACTTCCAGAGAATGCGAGCCATGATGCAGCAGATGGGTCAAGGCGGCGGCTTCCCAGGTATGCCCAATCTATTCGGTGGTGGCGGCGGTATGGGCGATCCCTATGCTGCTGGTAGTCGTCCTACTCCCCCTGGTTGGCGGGGCTACGCTGGCGGCGCACCCGCTAAGAAAAAGAAGAAAGAGAAGAAGAAAAAGGGGTTTGGGACTTTGTGAGTGGTTAGTGGCTGGTGGCTAGTGGCTGGAAGAATCTAGTCACCAGTCACTAGTCACTGTCAACTGTGATATGATGATCTATTCAGTGAATACAATCTATTAGCCGCCTACAGGAGAAGTTAACCCCAGTATGATCAAACTGCGATTGAAGCGATACGGTAAAAAGCGGGAAGCAAGTTACCGCATTGTGGCGATAAAAAGCAGCGCTCGGCGCGAAGGTCGTGCTTTGGAAGAGCTGGGATTCTACAACCCCAGAACTGACGAAACTAAGCTAGATGTGCCAGGAATCGTAAGGCGGCTCCAACAAGGTGCTCAACCTACTGATACCGTGCGTCACATTTTACAAAAAGCTAATGTCTTTGAACAGCTCAATACCGCAGCCAGCCAATCAACCAACTCATAAGGGCGATCGCACTATAAGTTCAGATCGACAACCAGATTACGCTAAACTAGCGCAATTTTTGATTCAGCCGTTTTTGGAGTCTCCCAACTCGCTAAGCGTGGATTGTGAGTTCTTCCCTAGTACGGCAAAGGTTTGGCTTAGAGTCGCCTTTGAAGGTGAAGACAAGGGGCGAGTTTTTGGTCGCGGCGGACGCAATATTCAAAATATTCGCACGGTTATTGCTGCTGCTGCTGCTATGTCAGGGCATTCAGTATATCTGGATATTTACGGTAGCCAAGCTTTTAATGGTGCGACGAGTGGGGAAGAAACCGGACGTTCATCAGATCGTTCATCTGCGCCAAAATTGAGGGAACAGCGAGGTGAGAGTCCCAAACCCGTGCAAAAACCTCGTTCTCATTAGTCGTTGGTTGATGGTTACCGCTCGTTTGTAGCTAGTAAGCTAGAAAGGACAAATGACTGATGGTGTAGGGCGAAGCCCTTCCCATAGGGTTACGACCAATGACAAATAGAAAACTGGTATGGCAGAGCCTTTAACGATCGCGCTACCAACTCAAGCTGGCGCGATCGCTTTAGCTGGAGAAAATGAAGAAAATTTGAAAACCCTGGCGCGACTCACAGGTGCTACAGTTGTGTTGCGCGGGCAAGAGTTATATATTTACGGCACGGAAAAACAAATTGAGCTAAGCCAGCAGTTAGTGCGATCGCTCGAAGATCTTTGGAGTCAGGGTAAGAGTATTTCAAATGCAGATATCCTGACGGCGCGTCAAGCATTAGATACCCATCGCCAAGGCGAACTGCAAGAATTACAGCGAGACGTTCTCGCTCGTACCCGTCGCGGCGATGAAGTCAGGGCAAAAACTTTTCGCCAGCGTCAGTATATTCAATACATTCGCACCCATGACTTGACATTTTGCTCTGGTCCTGCTGGGACTGGTAAGACTTATTTAGCAGTGGTAATTGCTGCCCAAGCTTTGTTAGCAAATCAGTACGAACGGTTAATTTTAACTCGTCCAGCCGTGGAAGCTGGGGAAAAACTGGGCTTTTTACCAGGGGATTTGCAACAAAAAGTCGATCCGTTTCTCCGTCCCCTCTACGACGCATTGTATGAGTTTATCGACCAAGAAAAAATGGCTAACCTAATGGAACGGGGAGTCATTGAAGTAGCTCCTCTAGCATATATGCGGGGTCGCACGCTGAATAATGCTTTTGTGATTGTAGATGAGGCGCAGAACACGACACCAGCCCAGATGAAAATGGTGTTAACGCGGTTGGGATTCCGTTCGCGCATGGTTGTGACTGGGGACATGACTCAGACTGACTTGCCTTTGCAACAACAATCAGGGTTAACCGTAGCGTTGAAGATTTTGCAACATCTCGAAGGAATTGCTTTTTGCGAGTTTTCTCAAAAAGATGTCGTTCGCAATCCTTTAGTGCAAAGAATTGTTGCGGCTTACGAGCAGTACGAGAAATAATTGCTGTTTATTTACCACGGATACTCCTGCTCAAATTATTTTTTCTACTCATAGATATAGAAAATCAAGCCGCGATAAAATAGATTTTTCTCTTTAAGCATTCTTGCATTCAGATGTTCTGATAAATAGACATTAGGTCAATTCAATATTTACAATTTTTAATTTAAATTTTGTTTCTAGTTTGAATAATTTGAAGCAAATTTTGATATCAAACGGTACTTATACATACGAGTCTCAACAAATTTCAGGGCGATCGCGCATTCAATCCATTTCAATATCTAAGCTTTAAGATAGATGTATAACGTTTAATAAAAAAATCAAAATAATAATTCTGCATACTAAAAAAATTGCCTGAAATCTCGATCGCATCTCGCACTATAGATTCGGTCTGACTATTTTTAAAAGCTGGTTGAAAAAATGAAAGGGAAAAAAGCCGCGATCGCCATTGGTCTATTGGGCGCGATCGGCAGTGCGATTGTCGCTTGCTCGCCAGATAGCCAAAATAACTCTACAGCACAAATCAATCCAAACTCAAAACTGCGATCGCTTGCAATTACTGTAGGCGATCTCAGCAATCCCTTCTTTGTCTTGATGGGACGAGGTGCGGAATCTGAGGCTAAGAAAATTGCTGGAGAAGGGGTACGAACTGCTGTTGTTTCAAGCGGTTACGACCTCAACTTGCAATTCAATCAAATCGAAAACTTTATTGCCGCTAACACGGACTTAATCCTGCTAAATGCTGGCGATAGTGAGGGCATTGCAGCTGCTGTGGAAAAAGCCAAACAAGCAGGCATTACCGTAATCGCAGTCGATACAGGTGCGGGTGGTGGCGTAGATGCTACCGTCACCTCTAATAATCTGCAAGCAGGGCAGATTAGCTGTCAGTATATTGCCGATCGCCTCAAAGGGAAAGGCAATGTTGTAATTGTGAATGGTCCGCCAGTACAATCTGTATTCGATCGCGTCAAAGGTTGCGAACAAGTCTTTGCTCAGTACCCCAACCTCAAAATACTTTCTAAAGACCAAAACGCCGAAGGTAGCAGAGATGGTGGTTTAAGGGTCATGAGCGACTTGCTGACATCATTTAACAAAATTGATGCCGTATTTGCGATCAACGATCCGAGCGGAGTTGGTGCAGAACTCGCAGCCAAGCAAGCTAGACGCAACGAGTTTTTCATTGTCGGCGTAGACGGCGCACCGGAAGCAAAACAAGCAATTGAAGACCCCAATAGTATTTTTGTTGCGACTGCTGCTCAAGATCCGCTAGGCATGACACAAACAGCCGTTCGAGTTGGTAACGACATTCTCAATGGCAAGAAGCCGAAGAATCCCGACATATTGATTCCTGTCAGGCTAATTACCAGAGAAAACGTCAAAGACTATAAAGGCTGGCAGTAAGAATTCGGAATTCGGAATTCGGAATTCGGAATTATTTTTAACTTCTCTTGACTTCTGTAAGGACGGGTTTGATGGCAGAACTCTCTGTTGTTTGACAGCTATCCTCAAAAAACCTGCCCCTAAAACTCCCGACTCTCGCAATTTTTATGACAACAACAACATCCCCTCCCATCCCTCGGTTAGAAATGCGAGGCATTACCAAGAAATTTCATGGTGTAACTGCCTTGGAGAATGTCAATTTGACTGTTTATCCAGGTGAAATTCACGCTCTGATGGGCGAGAATGGCGCGGGTAAAAGTACGTTGATGAAAATTCTGGCTGGGGCATACGACACAGATGCAGGTGAAATTCGCATTAACGGCGACCCAGTAAAAATTTCCGATCCTAGTGCTGCTAGGCAAGCCGGAATTGCCCTGATTTATCAAGAACTGAATCTCGCCCCCAACTTGACTGTAGCTGAAAACATCTTCATGGGTAGCGAGTTAACTAAGGGATATTTCCTCGATCGCGATCGCATGAATCAGGAAGCAGCAGCAGTTCTTAACAGTTTAGGAGCGAGTTTTCAGCCAGAAGACACGGTGTCTCGTCTCTCAATTGCCGAACAGCAACAAGTCGAGATTGCGCGGGCGCTCAAGGACAATAGCCGCATCCTAATTATGGATGAGCCAACCGCAGCGCTTTCAGACCGCGAGACAGAACAACTATTTGAGTTAATTCGCAAGCTGCGAGACAACGGCATCGCCATTATCTACATCAGTCATCGCATGGAAGAAATTTACGCGCTTGCCGATCGCATTAGCGTTTTGCGAGATGGCGAGTACGTAGGCAGTTTAGAACGCCAGGAGATCTCTAGCGAGCGCCTGGTACAAATGATGGTAGGCAGACCTTTGCAAGATTTGTTTGAAAAACAGCCCGGAAAAACTATCGGTTCAGTCGTACTAGAGGTAAAAAACATTAGCGATGGTGGCAAGATTCAGCCTGCAAGTTTAACACTACACGCAGGAGAAATTGTCGGCTTGGCAGGACTGGTAGGTGCAGGACGTACGGAACTATGTCGGTTAATTTTCGGTGCTGACCCCAAGACAAGTGGTGAAGTGATTTTAGATGGTAAACATCTCAACATCAATCAACCCAGCGATGCGATCGCCGCTGGTATTGGTTACGTGCCAGAAGACCGCAAAGAACAGGGCTTATTTCTCGAAATGAGCTGCCGCAAGAATATTGCAATTAACCTGCTCAAACGGGAAGCGAAAGTAGGCACGATCAGCCCATTACGAATTAACCAAATTGCCTCAGCCGCAGTCGATAACTTTAATATTCGGCTAGCAGAACTAGGCATTAGAGCCTTAGATTTGTCTGGTGGCAACCAACAGAAACTGCTGCTAGCAAGATGGTTGGCAATTAAGCCTAAAGTTTTGATGTTAGACGAACCCACAAGGGGTGTAGATATTGGCGCAAAAAGCGAAATTTATCGCATCATTAGCGACTTAGCAGCCCAAGGAGTTGCAATTCTAATGGTTTCGAGCGAACTACCCGAAATTATCGGGATGAGCGATCGCGTTTTGGTGATGCGAGAAGGGCGTTTAGTTGGCGAACTAAACAGTACCAACGGCGAGAAAATTACGCAAGAAAAGATTATGACTTACGCCACCGGAGCAATTGAGGGAGAAAAATTATGAGTCAAATCCAATCAAAACCAATGCGAGGCAGATCGAGCGATCGCCCCAAGGGAAGTAGGCGTAAATCTGCAAGTAACCTGCTTCAGGTAGTAGGAATTCTCCCGATTCTGGCGCTGATTTGCATTCTCTTCGCCTTACTCACGCCTAACTTTCTTACCACAGGCAACATAGTCAATATATTCCGGCAAGCATCGATCAACATCGTGCTAGCAACAGGGATGACGTTTGTAATTCTTACGGGCGGAATCGATCTTTCGGTTGGTTCTATCCTGGGAGTAACAGCTGTAGTTGGCGTACTGACATCACTCATCCCAGGGGTCGGCTGGCTGGCGGTTCCCGTTGCTTTACTCGCAGGCTTGGGTTTGGGCTTAATTAACGGTGCTTTAATTGCCTTTCTTGACCTGCCACCTTTCATTGTCACTCTAGGTGCGCTCACGGCTTTGCGAGGGGCTGCTTATTTAATTGCCAGCGGTACAACCGTGATCAACCGCGACCTCAACTTTGCGTGGATTGGGATTAATTACTTAGGACCAGTTCCTTGGTTAGTGGTAATTGCGTTGCTTACAGTGGTAGCTAGCTGGTTTATTCTCCGCCGCACTATTTTGGGAATGCAGATCTATGCAGTGGGTGGCAATCAACAGGCAGCAAGGCTAACAGGAATTAAGGTCAAGCGAGTACTGTTATTTGTTTACGGTGTCAGTGGCTTGCTCTCCGGCTTAGCGGGAATTATGAGCGCCAGCCGTCTTTACAGTGCTACGGGAATGCTAGGGAATGGATACGAACTCGATGCGATCGCGGCTGTAATTTTGGGCGGAACCAGCTTCTCTGGTGGGATTGGCACTATCTGGGGAACTCTGCTTGGTGCGTTAATCATTGCCACCCTCAATAACGGACTAACTTTGTTGAATATGTCATTCTTCTGGCAGTTAGTTGTCAAGGGTTTAGTCATTATTGTTGCCGTCACAATCGATCGCCTCCGCAGGCGTTCTAGAAGATAGAAGGATGAGGCTTTAGGAAAATAGAGGAATAGCAATGCCATTCCTCTACATAATACTTTTTAGTTAAGACCAATTCTGCCTCACCCCCCTTCTTAAAAAGGGAATAAATGCCCCCCAATTTATCGGGGAGTTGGAGGGAGCAAATCGTATTGCAAAAACGAACAGAAATTGTGTTACTCTTGCTCGATATTAATCTCTCTAGGGATTACTGGCACTCCGTTCTCGACTGGAAAATTTTGCATCACGAATTTATCCTTGCTGACTGGCACTAAAACGTAAGCCGTCTGCTTTTGTTCGCTTTGCTTTTCAGTACTAACTGCTTGGCTTTGTGCCATTTGTTGAGCTACAGCTTCTATTGGGCTTTTGGCATTTTGACTAATATCTTCAGTCGCAAGTCTAACTGAGTCTGTCGCGCCTTTAACATTGTAATAGGCGTTGTGAGTACTCATTTTGACTGCATTCACTGTACCTTTTACATTCTCGTTAACATCCTCCGCTGTACCCTTAATAGTAGTGCCTACGTCGTTGACGGTGTAGTTAACGTTTTCTGCTACGTTCTTAACAGCGTTGCCAACATTTTTTACAGAATTGTTTACACCCTCGGCTGCACTCTTAACAGCGTCACCAACTCCTTTTACAGTATTGTTGATGCGATCGACCGTAACTTTACTAGCCAAAGCAACAGTAGCAGCACCAACTAAAGCACCAACAGCAGCGCCAATTCCTATTTTTGCTAAGTTCGGCTCCCTATTTGTGTTTGTGGAAACAGTATTATCTGCAACAGTATTATCTTGATTCTGGCTAGGTTGTTGGACCGTAGTAAAATCGATATTTTCAGTGCGATCGCTCAAAATTGGCTCGTTTTCACTCATCATAGTTGTGTCCTTTTTTCCAATGATTCTTTTTTATTCAATCGTCAATAGGGCAAGCTGTTAATTGCCCGCGGTCGAAAAAATTGCAATTACAACAGGTGTAAATCGCGTTAATTAATTGCTATTTGTGGTAGTTTTTGAGGAACTTTGTACTACAGGTAGCTATACTTGCTACGTACTCGTTTGTTCCATTTGTAAATCTTGAAGATTCAAATCTAATTCTTCACTCCGAATGCTATCTTCAACTTCAAGATTGTGATATTCTACTGTCTTACGAACGTTAATTTGTTCGCGCACAAATGGCTGTTTTTGAATTTCTGCCATCTCCTCGTAAACTTCCAGCCGCACCAATTCCCTTTGCTCGAAATCTGCTTCGCCAGGCGCTACTGGCGTGTCGTTGTCTATATCGATCTGCTCGATGACAAGTCGCTCTTTTTCTAACGGCACACAAACGCGAACTTTATGTGTTTCAACGTGCTTAGCGATCGCTACTTCACCAGTTTTGACTTGTTTCTTATTTGCAACTAGCCGTTCTTCATACAACTGAAACGTCTGTTGTTCGGGTAGCTGAATGTCCGAGCTAACAGGCTGTGAGTTAGTTGTTGGAGTTGGAATATCCATCCCAGTGTCTACAGCAAGCGGAGTCGCAGCCGCAGCTTGAGTGTTGGCTTGAATATTAGCTGTTGTAGTTTGATTTACACCATTACTACTAGCTACATCCTTAACTGCTTCTACAGCATTTCTGACCTTGAGAGGAACGCCATCAGCTGCATCTTTAACAGCGTTTCCCGCAGCTTTTACAGTTTGGTTAATACTCCGAGCTGTTTTCTTGTCAGCTAAAGCGATCGCGACTGTACCTAATACAGCGCCTATAATTCCGCCAAGTGCTGCTTTGTTGAACCCGTTACTTACCCTTTTATCTATCGTTTCAGTGTCGATCTGCTCTGAAGTCGGAGCGTCGTTATTTTTCTGCTCGTCCACAATATCCTCGTTTTCAATCATCGCGATCGCCTCTTTTTCTCGGCAACAAAAAGAAACATTATTAATTTAAAACTGGGATTAATCCAAGTTTTGAAAGTGCGTGGATTTTGACATACTCATTAATTACGAGTTTCTCTCAATCCACGCCAGAAAAAAAGTATTCTGAATTCGGAGTTCGGAATTCAAATCATGGAGTACAAGCAATCCATTTATGCATGGAGAACCAAAAAGCGTAGAATCGCAATGATAGCCACCATTTTAATCGTGGAGTGTTAATTCAGACTTCGGAATTAACAATTCCGAATTCTACATGATTCTCGCGGATTTTTGATTCAACCCACCCTTACGAGTCATGCGCCTTCAGTTCGACCTTTAAAAATCAGATGTTTGGTCGTTCAATCCAGGTGTTGATTCGCCATACCCAGGTGTTGATTCGTCATACCCAGATGTTGATTCACCATACCCAGATGTTGGTTGGCTGATTTCAGATATCGGCTCTTTATCTTGCAGCTGCTGTGCAATTCCTTCTGACTGAAATGACTTTGCAGAATCTTCTAGCGTTGGTGAATCGACAATAATAGTTCTCTCGATCGTGCGCTCTTTTTCTACGGGAATCAGAATGTAGGTTGTCGCTGGTGGAGATTGCTGCTCGGCTTGATTGACATATCCACCCCGATTCATATAATCAGCTTGGTTAGCGCGGTCTGCTGTCTGCTGGATTCCGTCTGCTACACCTTCTACCGATTGCTTCACTCCTTCAGCTGTATTTTTGATTGCGTCTGTTGCTTTACCTACTACGGCTTGATTGACACCTTCAGCAGCATTTTTTACCGTCTCACCAACACCTTTAGCAGCGTTGTTGACACCTTCAGTTACACTTTTTGCCGCTTCTCCTACACTTTTAACAGCATCGTTAGCACGCTGAGTTGTTTTTCTATTAGCTAAAGCACCAGCTAATGTACCCAACGTAGCACCAATCAGTCCACCAATTAAAGCTCTAGTCAAACCATTATTTAAACCTTTGTTGGCTTCGCTAACTTGGTTCTGACCAGCATTGTAGGATTGATTAGGTAGTCCAGCGCCTTGATTGTTCTGACCAGCATTGTAGGATTGATTAGGCAGTCCAGCGCCTTCATTATTATTGACAGCACGAACGTAATATTGACCAGATGGAGCTGTACCGATTTCATTTTTAGGTGAATCTGTACCTACAGCACGAACATAGAATTGACCGCTTGGAATGTTACCAAGTTCATCTTGCTGAGTCTGTGCTTGCGGATCTTGACTCATCATAATATTCTCCGTTTTTATTAAATGACTTGACTTTTTTTGAGGTTAGATCAATGGCTGGCAAAGACGAATGAGTTAACAGCTAAACCTTTCGTTTACCCTCCAGTAAAAACACCTGCAAGGCTTGAAAACTAAGTTGTTAGTTGATGCAACTGGCTGTATTTCGTTCTCTTGCTTAATAGCAATCTAACAATTGGAAATCGTGTTTTTACTGAACTAAAGATGTACATTATCAACCCGGCGCTCAGCCTTTAGTCATAAATTAATATCGAGTGGCTTTCTAGTATTGTCGAACACATTAATTAATTGATGTAAGTTAGTTTCGATTTAGGCTTGAAATTAATTTATTTCTTCTATCGAATTACTCTAAAAAACTGAGAAATTACTAACTAAAAGCAGAAACTAGGAAAAAATAGCTAAATCGAACTTACGTTGGCTTAATGCGCTCGATGTTGACAGATCCAAGCGATCGCCCCCTCTATCTTTTCACTGTTCCCTGTTCCCTGTTCCCTGTTCCCCAATCGGCGATATGATTCTCTATAGAAAGTGATAATTAGAGGCAACCACCACAACGGCAAGCGCAAGTCACGAACATATCCTGTACGTAGCAATGATTTTAGGGCTTGAATTTAACTTGAGTATCTAGATAAAAAAACAACAGCACCTAACTACGGACAGAAAATCGCTCGTGGCAAGTTAATAAAAGTACTGAACTTGCGGACAGATGCAAAGTCACGACTATGCCAGATAGACTGAAAAGGCGAATAATTACTGTAAGCCGAGGAGAATCAAGTGCTGCTATCAAAAGGCTTTGAAATTGAAATGTACACGGGGACACCGTCGGGTGATGTCGTCGGTCTTTCAGACAAAATCGTGGCAAATTTAGAGGGGAATTTTGCCAAAGAGCCAGATAGCCGTAACGTAGAGTATATAACGTCTCCCTCAACTCAATACGAAAGCCAGTTGTGCGAATTACTGCGCCCTCGGCGCAAAATACGGGAATATCTCCAGCGATTGGGCAACTACACGTTTATTCCTGGTAGTACTTTATCTTTGGGGGGGAGCGATCGCTTCTACCGTTCCGACCCGAATAACCCATACCATGAATATATTGAAAAGACCTACGGTACTACAGTTGTTACTGCTAGCGTTCATATTAATGTTGGGATTGAAGATCCAGAAGTACTTTTACGGGCGTGTCGTCTGATCCGCGTCGAAGCACCTCTGTACCTCGCCCTCAGCGCCTCCTCTCCTTTTATTGACGGCGAACCTACTGGTTATCACTCCACCCGTTGGGCAGTTTTTCCTCAAACTCCCGCACACGTCCCCCTGTTTGAAAGCCACGCTCATCATATTCGTTGGGTTGAGGAACAGTTAGCCGCAGGGACAATGCAGAGCGTGCGCCATCTTTGGGCATCGGTAAGACCGAATGGCGATCGCCGCCCTTACGACCTCAACCGTTTAGAATTAAGAATTTGCGATCTCGTCACCGATCCGATTGCTTTATTGAGTATTACTGCCTTACTGGAAGCGCGGCTGTGCCAACTCATAGCAGATCCACAACTCGATCCGCTAGAAATGAGTACCCTACCAGCAACAACCCGCGCTGAAGATTTGTTGACAATTACTGCTGCTAACGAAAGCGCAGTCGCCCGTTCTAGCCTCGACGCTCAGCTAACTCATTGGCAAGACGGCAGAAAAATCTTAGCGAGAGACTGGATTGAAGAAGTTTATCAAGAAGTCTGGGCGATCGCCAAGCAAAACGGCTTCAATTGTTTTCTTTCTCCCGTACAAAAAATCCTGCGCGAGGGGAACACCGCTCAGCAGTGGTTGAAACTTCATGCATACGGCTTTGAACCTAGAAGCATTATCATGCAATCTATTCAAGCAATGAGCGATCGCGAGTTAGAACTGGAAGATAAGCTCTGTTCGTCGGCAATGGTGTAGGGCATTACTCATCAGTTATTTGTCACTCGTCATTTGTTCTACCAATGACAAATGACGAGTGACAAGTGACAAATAAATGTTAAGAATTTTTAATCATTTGTTTTCGATTTACATTTATTTAAAAAAACTATATATTTATGAATCTGAAGCCAAATCGTGCTATCGAAAGGACAGCATCTCAATTCAACGTTTTGACTTTTGACTTTCGACTTTTGACTTTTTAAATGCCTCAACTCGTTTTGGTTCACCCGCAAATTCCTCCCAATACTGGAAACATTGCCCGTACCTGTGCGGCGACAGGGACAGAATTACATTTGGTTGCACCGTTGGGTTTTGAAATTAGCGATCGCTATTTGAAACGAGCTGGCTTAGACTACTGGCAATATGTCAACTTGCATTACCACGAATCTCTAGACAGCTTCAAAACCTATTATCTAGAGCGCGGGGGACGCTGGGTTGGCTTTAGCGTTAAAGGTGAATCGAACTACATCGAATACCAATTTCAGGCTGACGATTGGTTGCTATTCGGTAGCGAAACAACTGGATTACCTCCAGCCGTCCTTTCTGCTTGTCACGCCAGAGTTTACATTCCTATGGCTCAAACTGGCGTTCGCAGTCTAAACCTTTCTGTCAGCGTCGCCGTTGGTCTGTTTGAAGCCCGTCGGCAATTAGGATATTTGAGGGCATAGGGAGCAGTGACTCCTGACCAGTGACTCCTGACCAGTGACTCCTGACCAGTCAACAATCCACTACAACCTACACCCTACACCCCTTCTTCACGCACCACGCACCACCAATTACCAACTACCAACTACCAACTACCACTGATAACTGATAACTAACAACTGACTTACGTATATTCTCTGATTTTTTTGACTCTAAGTTAAATAAAGGTATTTTTTTTTACAGCTATTTTTAATAAATTCTCATCATCAGCTTTTCAGTCTTGAGATAGATATAAGAAATTTTTATAGATTTTTTGACTAAAATCTCTCCTTCGATGATACATTTTCTTCATCATTCATCTGTCTTGTTATAGAAGATTGACAGCTCCCATAGGAAGATAAATTGAGGATTTGAGTCTTTGTACTCAGAGTTAAGCCTTGGCTGTGTAGCTCGCAGCTTTGGTAAAATGCAACACTTGTTGGCTTACAGGAATTGACTTAAATTGACTATGTGTAATAGAGAACATAAGTAATATGACTCAATACATTGGCGTAATCTTTTTCTAAAGAAATGTTAAATAGCAGTAAAAGAAAAAATAAATATGCCAAAACAAAAAATGCCTATATTCTGGGCAGTTCTTACTCCTTAAGTAGAAATCGCCCAACTGTAGTATATTGAGCAGACTGGAGACAACGTTAATTTTTTTTGCCAATAGGCTGTAAGCTTGTTTAAATCAAAAATGCCTAGTAAGCTTGCCTCAGCATATTTATCTCAGCATGAAAAACTGGATTTGATAACACTCAAAACCATCGTGTAGTAGTATCGCAATTGCGATCGCCAGAGCAAATGAACAGAGGTAGTTAAGCGCTATTCCAGACAGGAGGTCATTGTTGAAACAAACGTGGGCAAAAGATCGAGCAGATCGAGCCTCTAAAGCCAAGCGGCAAGTGCGGACTTCAGCCGCCACGATCGGCATTATTTTCTCAGCCGGAGCGTCCAATCTGCTATTGACCCAAATCAGTAATAGCGCTCCAGCCATAGCCATAAATCAGCCTTCGCTCAGTCAAATGCCGATAGCAACTAGAGCGAGCTTAACCATTGGCAGCATTGGTGTGCCAACAGGAATCGCGGCAACCGTGCCTTTAGCATTCACTCAAAGCCATACTAACGCGACACAGTTATTTGAGCCTGTAGCCAAGCAACCAATAGAGAAAACAGCCAAAGTTTTACAAGCTTTGCGAGTCAATCGCCTGATTCGCCAGCTTAAGGCAAGTAAAATTACCGTATCAACAGCAGCGTTAGTATCTCAACTAGACGAGCGAGAAGCAGCGATCGCCAGACAAAGATGGTCGATCGATCGCTTGAGACAGAAATTGAATCGCTTGGAAGAAGAGAGTTCGGCGGAGTTGGGGTTTGAGGAGTGGCAAGCATCGGCAGGGACATCGAGCCAGGAACAAATGGGGGCATCGCTAGCAAGCGATCCTGGGCTGCAACCCGCAGTGTCTCTACTAGCATTCCATCCTCAGTTACAAACTCCACAGTCAATACATGGTAATGCAAGTGGGGAGGCAATGCCTTACGTACTGGAGGCAATGCCTGAAGCTCGAAGCATGTCTTTGGCACAAACGCACACAGCAGCAAGTCTGCCAAAAATAGCGGTCGATCGCCCAATGGTACTAGTCCCCTTACAGGCACTTAGCTACAAGGTAAAAGCCGGAGACACGCTGAGTGCGATCGCGCAACAACACGGACTACCACTGACAACTCTCATTACCGCCAACAAATTAGCCGATCCCAACCGCATTCAGATCGCCCAACAGCTGATCGTGCCACTTTCGCCATCAAAGGGAAGTGAGAGCCAGCAGCCAATAATAGCAGCCCTGGAAAACAATACTAATGCTGGTATGGGTGGCAACATTTCTGAAGATGATTCGGTTATGGAAGCCAATCCTCAAGGGATAGCAGAAATTCAGCGGCAGCAATCAGCAAAAGCAGAACAAGCACAGTTGAGCGATCGCTACGTCCAAAATTTACGTAGTGATATCGAGAAATTACAACAGAGATATCGCACCCAGCCATTGCTGAGTCAAGCAATACCAACAGAACAACCTGCTGCCAAGACGAGTGGCGATCGCTTGTTGCAGAAGCTACGTCAGATTGCATCTATCGAACTTAAAACAGATCGAAACTTCAATTCCAAACAAGCAAGCAAGACTTTACAAGTAGAAGCACCAAAACAGCCGCAGCGTTCAGTGCAACCAACTGAAGATGAAAGTGATGATAGCTTGGCAACAGCACCGATTGGTAGAGATGCAACAGATTCGCTCCAATCAATTCAGCAACGAAACGTATCGCCAGCATTACCACCTTTAGATTCAGCAGATACCTATTTACCCAAACCGACAATTTCCAAAAAGGGCTTCATGTGGCCTGCTAGAGGGAAACTTTCTTCCGGGTATGGCTATCGTTGGGGGAGGATGCATCGAGGAATTGACATTGCTGCTCCGGTGGGGACACCTATTTTTGCGGCTGCGGCTGGAGTCGTCATCAAGTCAGGTTGGAACTCTGGCGGCTACGGCAATATGGTTGATATTCAACACACAGATGGTACGGTCACTCGCTATGCCCACAACAAGCGATTGCTCGTTCATAAAGGTCAAACAGTATACCAAGGGCAGCAGATTTCCGAGATGGGTAATACTGGTTTCAGTACTGGTCCCCACCTACACTTTGAAATTCATCCACTAGGTAAAAAAGCAGTTAATCCGATGGCTTTTTTACCCCGATGAAGTCAGTTATCAGTTATCAGTTATCAGCAGAAAGGAGTTAGGAGTCAGGAGCCAGGAGTTGAAATTAACTGGTCACTGGTCACTGGTCACTGGTCACTGATAACTGTCCCTAGCCCCCTTCATACCTTCCTAATTCTTTGCCAGATGGTGAAGCTTAGAAGTGCGACAATGCTGAGCATAGTCATCAGGATAGTGAGAGGGGTCATACCTTGGAGTTTCATTGCTAAACAATTCCCGACTGCGGTGAAAGACCATAATGCGATCGCCGTAGCTCGTTGCGATAAGCCAGTAGCCAACAAGCGGTGATGTAGATGGTCTTTACCAGGAGTACTAAGAGGATTTTTCCCCGCCATCAACCGCAGGACAAACACCTGAGTTGTGTCAATGACTGGTAGCAGCAGAAATAGGATTGTTGGTACTAAAGCAAATACAGTATTAACTTTTAAGCTACCTAAAATTGCGGTAGCCGCTAGCACGTAGCCAAAAAAATAAGCTCCAGCGTCTCCCATGATGATACGGGAAGGATGAAAGTTATGACGCAGAAATCCTAGTGCTGAGCCTCCCAATGCTGCTAAGAGTAAAGTTGCTGCGGCTCGAGTGGCAAATTGTGCCGAGACCGCTAGTAGGCTCATAGAAGTGATAAAGCTGACTCCTCCTACTAAACCGTCAATTCCATCCATCAAGTTAATTGCATTCGTAATTCCAACTACCCACAGTACGGTAATCAGAGTCGAAAGTAACGGATCGATTGGTGGAAATATTCTAGCTTCGATGCGGATATCGCTAGCAATGAGCAAAAAAGCTGTCAGAATTTGTACGGACAAGCGTACCCAAGGTGGCAAGCCAAATTGGTCATCGATGAATCCTACTAAAACTAAAATCGAGCCTCCTAACAAGATTGTTAGTACCTCAGCTAGCACTCCTTCAATAACTATGGGGCGCAAAAGCGTTGCCAATACTAAAGCAGCTAACACTCCAGTATAAATTACCAAACCACCAGCATTAGGCAAGGGTTCGCGGTTGAGCCGTCGTTCGTTAGGCTGGTCTGCCCAACCTACTTTTAAAGCGAACGATCGCACTTCTGGCATTAATTGCCAAGTGACTATCCATGCCAACACAAAGGTAAACATGACTGATAGCCAACCATAACCATATGGGCTGGCGATCCCGATAGATTGGAGGAAGCCGTAGATGTTCATCTTTTTTAATCCAATCCTTAATCATAAGGATGAATACGAGCAGCAACAGTATAGTTCAGACTTGCTAAAAAGCTACATCTGTGTTTATGCTCATGCCAATTTAACAGATAGAGAAATTTCGGTGTCCTCTCAATTTAAATCGAGATTGGATCGAATTCGATCCTAGCTTCAGAATTTTGTCAGAAAGTACGATTAGCGATCGATATGTTAGTATAGTTAAGCGTCAAAAATCTGGCTCAGTAGCTCAGTTGGTTAGAGCAGGGGACTCATAAGCCCAAGGTCGGCAGTTCAAATCTGCCTTGAGCCATCGGAAAAAACTAGATAGAGCAAGGCTTTCAGCCTAATAATCGCAGTTGAAGATTTATTAAATCTTAGCTGTGACTATTGCTTTACGCACGATTACTGGTAAAGATTTACGTGGAATTCCAGAAATATCCCTAGATGCAGAAACTTAAAGGCTTCAAAATTTCTCACATCTGGAGACAGATTTCGGTACGTTTGGCAATATTTTTCGAGAAACGCTACCGTTGATACTGGCTCTCTACGCTCATCCACAGCCACAGCCTAGTTTCTAACACTCCTTTTCTTATTTTAATCCTGCCAAAGCAACAAAAGAGGAATCAGATATCAAATGATAAGAAATTTATTTCTATAGTTGGTGAGTATAAGAGAGAATTGGTTGCATGGAATTTAAATGACTGGACTTGAGCAGGTAATTGTCTGTGAAAGAAAGACAACGCTTCATTGTCATCTTTAGGTAGGTGACTAACTATAACACCGTTGTCTGAATTCTCAGGAATAATTCTGTAGTCTCGTTTGCTACCATCTGCATAAGTTACTTGCATAGTTACAGGTGGACTTCTAAACAAGCTTTTATAGATTTTCCCAAAGAGAGAATACGTAAATTTAACTTTTGCAAGAATTATAGAGCGATCGCTTGCTTCTATATGCTGAGAATTATTCCAACGTACAGTTGACGTTTTACTTGTTGAAACACTTGGAGAACATCCACTTGAAGACAGTTTTTCTAAAAGTAATAAGTTTGTTGGATAAGAAAATTTATTTTGTTGGCTAGACTTAGGGAGATAAGAATTTAACTTGTAGTTACAAAAAATATAAGCAAAAGTTCTAGGTTCATCAAAAAAAGGATGTCTACCATCTATGGCAGAAAAATCATAGAAGATATAGTCTCTCGGTTCTGCTGATAGACTTTTAAAGTTGAGGTTATCAAGAGCAGTTGTATAAGCTGAGTAAGATTGAAATATTGGTCGCGGCTTCCAGTTTAGGTTGTTTGCTGCTACTAATGATATTTCCCAAGGAACAATATCAACTTTTTTATTTTCTACTATGCTTGTCATGCTAGTAGGTAATTTTTCGACAGCTAAATTACTATTGCTATTTGCTCGTACACTAGAGTGCAAAGAACTTAGGTTAAATAAGTATGTCAAATTTTTAATCGCCATGCTTGGAGTAATAGAGCGAGGACTGCTGACTCCTATTGGAATCCAAAATATAAAAGCTATAACTAAGACATAAAAATAGAGTAGATATGGAATTTTTTGAATGCGAGCTGTTCTGAGTTTTGGTAGAGATAGTGAAACTACAATCAACGTACACCAACTAAAAATGACGATGTGATTGACACTATGACGGACAAACCCATGTTTAAAAGCTAAAAATAGACATAGAAATAAAGCTAATGCGAAACCAAAATTTCCTGCTCTTGCTATACAAATTAAAAGAATAGATATCAAAACCAGTTCTGAAACTGCAAGAATTAACTCTCGCTTAGAACCTACAAGACTCATTGCACTAGAATAATTAGATGCTAAATCTAAAGAGTTTTTTAAATAGTCTACTAATGAAGGATGAGAGGAAAAAATTGTTACGGCGAGACAAAGACAATAAATTACATAAAATACGTACCAGCTAACAGTCCGAATATGGAACCTACTACGTAAATCTCTACTCGCGATCGTTTTTTCGCCTGCTTTATCAATAACTTTACGTGCTAGCCTTAGCTGAATAAACCAAGCTAGTAATCCACAAGTACCAGATACAACAAGACAAACTAGTATTTTATGAAAGTTGAATATGTAAAAATTTGGAGATAATAGTATAAATGATACGGATATGGCAGCTAATAATGAATCAAGCAAGGCAAAAAGACTAACAAGATAATTTGTTTTTTTCTTAATAGAACTAAAAAAGTTTCCAGAAAAAAATAAATATAGAGAACCCGCAGTAGCGATTCCAAGAGTAAACTTGGTTAATAGACAGAAACCTGCTAAAGCTCCTAAACTTACAGCGCACCATCTAATCAACTTTATAGGCAAATCATCAATAATAGATAAAGCAATTAAAA
>NZ_PYCI01000225.1:0-5207 GCF_003015105.1 Chroococcidiopsis sp. CCALA 051
CCGACTCCCACCACCCTAGTAGGGGCGCACAGCAGTGCGCCCCTACCGACTCCCGACTCCACCCCGAACCCCCCTTCACCCAAATCGTCCGCCACGAATTCGTCGATCCCAGCTTGCAACAAGCAAGACTCGTCATGCTGTGGCGGGTTCCAGGGTTAGTACAGCTAGAGCAAACTTACGCCCTAGATGTTTTAGCAGCAATTTTGAGTCACGGGCGCACGTCGAGATTGGTGAGAGAACTGCGGGAAGAAAAGGGCTGGGTTTCCAATATTTCTGTGAGTAACTTGACACAGCACCTACAAGGGCTATTTTACGTTTCTGCCCAGATGCCAGTAGAAAACCTGGAGATGGTCGAAGCAGCGATCGCATCCCAAATCGAGCAGTTACAATCTACCCCGGTACAGAACTCGGAAATCGCGCGGGTTGGTACTCAAGTTGCCAATCGCTTTATTTTTGCCAACGAAACGCCCAGCGAACGCGCTGGTTTGTATGGCTACTATCAGTCATTAACCGGAGATTTAGCATCCGCGTTAGAGTATCCAAGTAAAATTCAAGCTCTCACTACTGCCGATTTACAAGCTGCTGCCGTGCAATATCTTTCCCCTACGGCTTACGGCATCGTTACCACTAAACCCGAATAAGAGTATATATGTGGACGGAGATTGCCCATCATATTTCCAAGATTTCAGGAAAAGAGTTTTTTGTCAATAGTCAGCGGACAGTGAGTGGCGGTTGCATTAACCAAGGCTACACCGTTACCGATGGCGATCGCACTTACTTTGTCAAACTCAATTCCCCCTCCCAGACTGCCATGTTTGAAGCAGAGGCGCTGGGATTAAAACAAATGTCGGCTACGGCAACTATTCGTGTCCCACAACCGATTTGTTGGGGAACAACCGATCGGTCTGCATACATTGTTTTGGAATGGTTGGACTTAGGACGTGGAGGAACTCCGGCTTGGGCAGAAATGGGACGACAGCTAGCAGCAATGCACGATCGCAGCAGCAATCAAGCGTTTGGCTGGGATATAAATAATACGATTGGTTCTACACCGCAAATCAATACTTGGATGACGGATTGGGTAGAATTCTATACTCAACACCGTTTGCGATATCAATTTCAGCTAGCAAAACGTAGAGGCGGACGCTTTCCCCAACAGGAAAAGTTACTTGCGGCAATTGGGCAAATCCTGGCAGAACATCAACCGTCACCTTCCCTAGTCCACGGGGATTTGTGGGGTGGTAACGCCGCTTTTACCAGTGCTGGAGAACCCGTCATTTTCGATCCCGCAACATATTACGGCGATCGCGAAGTTGATGTTGCCATGACTGAATTATTTGGTGGTTTCCCAGCCGCTTTTTATCAGGGATATAACGAAGTTCTGCCGCTAGATTCTGGTTACGAACGGCGAAAAATTCTCTACAATCTCTATCACATTTTGAACCACTTCAACTTATTTGGTGGGAGTTACGAGTCTCAGGCAAATGGGGCGATCGCGAGACTTTTAGGTTGATAGCGGTTTTCAATTGGATGCAATGCACGTCTGTAGGGGCGCACAGCTGTGCGCCCCTACAAATATCATCCACACAACCGAGAATTGCTATGAAGGTATAACAACAACTTAGATTCAAGGTTAATTGACTCTCCAGCCAACTAGAGAGTTGATAATAGATAAGTAGGGATAAATGCAGTTAGAGCAGTCGCCGTACATCAAAAATTGACTTTGGAGACGTATTATGTTAGTTCAAGAGCGATCGCTACTCATCGGTCAAGTAACAGCTATGAGCGGTGTCCCAATTAGAACGATCCGCTATTATGAAACTCTGGGTCTGTTACAATCTTCCAGCCGCACTGAAGGAGGCTTCCGACAGTTTTCCCCCGATGTCTTGACTCGGCTATCATTCATCAAACGCGCTCAAAAACTCGGTCTGAGCTTAGAAGAAATTAAAGAAATTCTTGATGTTTACGATCGCGGTAATTTGCCTTGCGGTGAAGTTAAAGAGAAGTTAGAAGATAAATTGCGACAAATCGATCGCCAAATTCAGCAGTTGATGACATTGCAGGCTGAATTGAAGGGATTACTTTCGGGTTGGGAGTCTGTACCAGTTCCGCAGCCTGGAACAATTTGCCCGATCGTTCAGAGAGATAGAGACGATCGCGTAGATATTGGGCGATCGTCAGACTATACATGAAGCAACAATTCGCGAACGACTACCAGAGTAAGATACTTATGCAGCCATAGCTGTAGCCATCTGGCGACAAGTCTCAGCACAACGACGGCAAGCTTGAGCGCAGCGCTTGCAATGGTCGTGGTCGTGCTTCTCGCACTCAGTGGCACAGCGATCGCAAGCTTCAGCACAAACACTACACATTTGCCCGTGAAGGTCTGAATTACGCGACATAAACCGGGCGCATAAATCGCAAGTATCGGCACAATCGCGACATCGCTTGATACATTCAGCCATCATTTGTACCATATCTTCGCTCAGGCAAGCATCGGCACAGTTTTCGCACTCGCGTAGGCAATCGAGACAAGCCTGAATGCAAGTTTCAAGTAATGATTGGTGAGATTGAGCTGCTGTCATAACTCTCCTCCAAAAGCTTTAAAAACAAAATAATGAAGCAGTCATTATGCTTCTGTAGTTTCACTTTAGAAGGTAGCAAATGCGATCGCCTCTTTCTAATGATATGGAGAAGATTTCTGACTGTAGAGATACAGCAATTTCATCCTAATTTCATCTTGGTTTTGTAATACTTGAATCTTGGTACAATTCAAACTCTTTATTGAGTGCAACCTTCATCTTGTATGAGCAGTCATATCCTTGTATAAACGTAATAGTTGACTCTCTAGTCAGCTAGAGATTTCATAATTGAGATGGTAATTTTCAAGCTATTGAATGGATAGAAAGTCATTTATGCAAACTAATTCTGGAAAAACTAAAGTTTTGGTAATAGCTCTAAGCGCGATCGCCACAATGACAATTGGTGTACTGGCTGCTAATTTTGGGATCTCGGCAAAAGACAGCCAATCTTCAAACAATACCAACGCTCATGTGAAGCAGAACATGCAACATGGTGGCAGCATGATGCATCACGGGAGCGGTATGTCGATGGATTTGGGTCCAGCTGATGCCAACTACGATCTGCGATTTATTGATGCAATGAGAATGCATCACCAAGGGGCGATCGAGATGGCAAAAGAGGCACAGCAAAAATCAAAGCGTCCTGAAATCAAAAAACTAGCGGACAACATCATCACTGCTCAAAATCGGGAGATTGGGCAAATGAAACAGTGGCGACAAGCCTGGTATCCCAAAGCAGGCAAGCAGATGATGGCTTATCACTCTCAAATGGGACATATGATGCCGATGTCATCAGACCAGATGCAAGGCATGATGATGAGCCAAGATTTAGGTGTAGCTGACTCTCAATTCGACCTCCGCTTCATTAATGCAATGATTCCGCATCATGAAGGTGCGGTGACAATGGCTCAAGACGCGCTGAAAAAGTCGCAGCGACCGGAAATTAAGCAATTGGCAAAAGACATTATTAGCGATCAACAGAAAGAGATCGCTCAAATGAAGCAGTGGCGCAAAGCTTGGTATAACCAGTAGATCGCATACATTGTAGCGCTAACGTAGGGACGCACAACTGTGCGTCCTTAAAGTATGGTGTGTTTCATCCAATTGAAAACCGCTATCAAATTCAATCGGCGATCGCAATTTCATCTTGATTTCATTCGCATGGGGGAAACTGAATAATCAGTAGTGCAGTTGTAGCACTCGTTTGCTCTGATGGTACGCGAGGATATTTCTAGATAAATAATGCGCAAATCACACCTGAAGCGATCGCCTGCACCGCTTTGCCGCATATCGGGAGCGATCGTTAGCCTAGCGATCGTGATGGTTCCCGTAACTGTGTTAGCTCACGGCGGACACGGAGATGAATTTCACGGCGGAAGTGAGGCAACTCAAACGACTGACTCGATTCAAGTCGATGCCCAAACTGTCAAGCGTTTGGAAATTAAAGTAGAACCAGTTAAGCGACAACAACTCGCTGTAGGACTACCAGCAACTGGACAAATTGAAACTTTGCCCAATCGACAAGTAGAAGTTACGACACCGATTTCAGGAGCTAAGGTAGCCCAATTATTAGTACAACCTGGTGCTTACGTGCAAGCAGGTCAACCTGTCGCTATTTTAGCGGCTCCCGACTTAGTAGAACTGCGCGTCACTTCCCAAGAAAAGAAAGCGGAGGCACGAGCAGATTTACAAAAAGCGCAAGCAGATCTAAGGCTAGCGCAACAAAACTATCAGCGTTTCTCACAAATTGCTGCCGCAGAAATTGCCCAAGCACAAAGTCAAGTAGACTTTGCTCAAGAAAAATCTGACAAAGACCAAATTTTATTAACTCAAGGCGCAATACCCCGTCGCCAAGCTCTAGAATCTCAAACTCAGCTAGCCGAAGCCAAAGCTAAACTGACAGCAGCAGATAGCCGCCGAGATGTCATTGCAGCCGAAGCCGATCTCAAACGCGCTCAGTCATCCGTGCAAGCGGCTCAGTCGCATTTAAGTCTCAGCGACACAGCATATCAAACTCGACTACAACAACTGGGTGCAAAAGCTAATGCGCAAGGACAGGTAACAGTTACAGCTCCTATTTCAGGTAGAGTTGCCGATCGCGACGTGACTCTCGGTCAATCCTTCGAGGATACAGGTGGCAAGCTGATGACAATTGTAAATGACAGTCGGGTTTATGCCACAGCCAACATTTATGAAAAAGATTTAAATAAAGTCAAAAACGGTCAAACAGTTAGAGTCACAGTTGCTTCTATGCCTAACCGAACTTTCACTGGACGAGTTGCTGTAATTGGTTCGGTTGTAGAAGGCGAAACACGGGTAGTACCTGTCAAAGCCGAGATCGATAACTCTGGCGGAGTCCTAAAACCAGGGATGTTTGCCCAACTAGAAGTACTTGCAGATAGAACAGCGACAGCTCTGGCAATTCCTAGCTCAGCTGTGGTAGAGGCAAACGGCAAACACATGGTTTACATCCAAAATGGGAATGCCTATCAACCTGTTGAAGTGACTTTAGGTCGGACAATTGGGGATACGATTGAGGTCAAAAGCGGGTTGTTTGAGGGGGATGCGATCGTCACTCAACGCGCGCCTCAACTATACGCACAGTCTTTACGGGGAGGCGGGAAG
>NZ_PYCI01000104.1:0-24368 GCF_003015105.1 Chroococcidiopsis sp. CCALA 051
ACAAGAATACAGTATATGCTGTAAGTACATCTTTTCATTTGAGAAAAACTATCTTCAGTTTTTTAGCACCTTAATTTTCTAAATAATCAGAAATGTATGCTTGGCATCAGCTTATATCTTTACCAATTTTGTATATTTGTAGGAAGCATTTATCTTTCGCTTAACTTCGCTCAATTTTTAAATAAACAACTCCTTAAATCATTAGATAAACTTTTAAAAAATTGAGAATTTGCAAAAAATATCATTTATCTCTAATTTAGACATACACTAGCTCTATTCCTTTAATCGAAAAAACTATGTAAACAAATACTAAATTTTACCAGCGACTTTTCATCAGTAACCTATAAGTAAATATGGCAAAAAAGTCTAATTTCTTGCAAAAAACTAAACTCTATCCGTACAAATACGTAATATTGAAATCTACTAAAATTTATACCGATTGCATCTAGATGAACGGAGCTATAGCAATCCTCTTTGATTGGTGAAATGTTGCTTGAGGATTGTCAGTAGTCAGTGATAAAGACAACGCTCCTACTGACAACTAACAACTGACGGTCATAACGAATATGTTCACAATTCATGGAGAATTGCTATGTGAGGTATATCTGTGAAGGAGATTAGTAATTTTCTACTCCAAATTTTCAGCTTAGTCAACTGCTATTCATGTATTCCAACTACTCTAAGACGCGAGAGGATATACTGAAATCCCGAAGATAATTGCCTTAATTTCGCAATCATTCTAGTATTAGTTTATACTCTTAAATCCACATCGATTTTTCAGCCTTGCTGTCAATTAAATTTTATAAAGCAATACTCCGGACAGAATCAGGCGGTGATAGTGCCGTAGGAACGTAGGTTTTGGTAGTTGGGATGAGATTTAATCAAAGTTGGGTCTAGGTCTAACCTGGAAATAAATGTTTCCAGCAAATGCTCGCTCTCGCGCACGTCGTTTCAGGCTTGCCATTGAAAAAACAAAGGGTTTGTGACTAGAATGCTGACGATGCGCGTCAAGTTTAGCCAGATTGAGGGCAGTGAAACTAGCATTAAAATGAAAGTCCAATTTTTTGGCATCACGCGCTTGGCAGTCGCTCAAACCCGTAAATTGTTTGGCATCTCTAAAAATGAACTCAATCTGGAAACGTAAGTGATACAGTCGGTAAATGTCCTGGGCAGATTGCTGTAGGTCAGTGGAGAACAACACGGCGTAGCTCGTTGTCTTGTGCTGGCGATGGTCGAGCAGATAAGCCAGGCGGATTTGGCGTTTGAGCGAGACGTGCCACACTACAGCAGTGTACAGCTCAATACCTGGTTGAACTTGGCACACCCATGACAATTGAGTCGGGTCAGTCAGCTTCACTTTTCCAGCATATTTGCGTCTAGCTCCTCGTGGTTTTTGCGTCCCCGCATAGACATGGCGCAAGTTAGCATCACACCGCAGTTTACTAATCACATGCAACTCGAGGGCACAAGCTCCTGTCACAAACGACTCTTTAGCATAGTAACCATCAACTGCCAAATAGCGCACTGCTGAGGGTAGGTGCGTCCGCACAACTTCTAGATGTAGCAGATTTGAGGGGGCGACAAGCAGGATGAAAGCAAGTGAGGCAGAGAGGTTTCAGCCGCAAACCCCTTGAAAAAATGGGGAGAAAAGGGGGCTTATTGACAATAAACTATTTAGGGAGAAAATATCTTCACTGGGAAGCCGTTTAATGGTAAAAAAGAACGGTCTCGTAAATTGAACAAGACCGTAAATCAAAATGCTGCCGACATTTTATCAAACATTACTGCAAAAATATCTGACGCAATCGCAACTAGTTACCTTAAAAATGCTGGTGTGGTTGTTCCAGCATCAAAAGCAAGTGAGAATAGAAAGACGCTTCAGCAACATTGCCTTTACCGATACAACAGAATAGTCGGCGGCGGCATTTGCAAAGGTTTTTAAATCTGGATGCCTTGAGTGTAGTGTTGCTGTGGTTTCCGCTAATTGAAGAAATACTGAAAAGGCACTTAAAACTTGAGAGGCAACTGATTATTGCGCTCTTATAGAACGCAGTGGAAAGAAAACAATGTGTTGATGGTTAGTGCGATTTATCAAAAAAGAGCATTGCCAGTATTTTGGGTGTTGTTGGAGAAAGATAGTAGCAGTAATCTAAGAGAGCAACAAAAAGTGTTACGCCCAGCAATTCGGTTATTAAGGAAGTATAAATTAGTCATAATTGGGGATAGAGAATTTCATAGTGTAGAACTAGCCAGTTGGTTGCAGGGACAAAACATCAGTTTTGTGTTTCGTCAAAAACAAGACACCACATTTCGTGAAAAAAGACAAAACTTTCAACCTCTAAGTAATATTCCTATTCATCCAGGAGTACGTATTTTCTATTCCAATGTCAATTTGACTCAGAAGCAAGGATTTGGTCGGTTTAATTTAGCGGTGTACTGGAAAAGACAGTATCGAGGTAAGCAAGAGGAGCAAGCCTGGTATTTATTAACCAATCTCCCAGACTTAAAAACTGCAATTCATATCTATAGCCAAAGGTTTGGAATTGAGGCTATGTTTCGTGATTGTAAGACTGGCGGTTACAATTTGGAAGGCTCCAAAGCGAATCCTAATAGACTTACTCGTTTAATTCTTTTAATCGCTTTAGCAATGACGGCTGCTTGGTTACAGGGAGAACGAACTGTTTTACAGCGGCAGCAATCCTACGTTTGTCGGACTCAAGAAAAGGGAAGAACTAGAAAACGACATAGGAATTTTTGGATAGGTTTATATGGACAAAACTGGATAGTTGCTTTTCATGAATGCCAGCTATGGGTTGAAGAACTCATCACTTCCATTCGCAATAAGCAGGCATTTTATCGCCAAGGTTTAAGAGCTATGACACTTATACAGCAAGCATTTTAGCTCGGTTGTCGCCCCCCAAAGTAGCAGATAGTAGTCCATCCGAGTCAGTGCTGGAAACTCTTGTTGTCTAAAGGTCTGTTCTGCCAACACAGCGTAGCCCGTCTCGGTTTCAACATCTACCGAGCGCGACTAGTGACACTTCTAAACCTTTTTCCCCGCGACCCTGAGTACTATTGTAAAACTGGTCAAGTCCAAAGGTCTTTTTGCCACTTTTAGCAATAAACGAGCAATCCATGACTGCAATCATCTGATGGCTTGGGGGTATCGCTGCCTGAATCACTGCACTATTCAACTTGCTAAAATCAAACGGTTTGTTAAATTGCCGTCGATACGTTTTCTCACTCAATCGACTATATCGACTTAGAGAGCGTGAAATTCACCTTGCCACACAATCAGCATCGTGGCAAATAGTGTCGTCAAAACTTTGATTTGCGGTTTGCGAATATGCCCACTTTCTCCAGTAAGCTTTGTATAATTTCCATACCGAAGATCGAACTCGTGCTTGTTTGTTCTTATCAGCACTCTATCGGTTCGATAGCTTTTCTGTCTACTGCCAAGAGCCAAAAACTGTCCGAAGTATTGATAAAGTGAAGCAGGTAAAAAGGCTAGAAGTATTGCAGCAATTACCTCGTATGCAGTGAAGGATAAATTACGCCTAAAACAAGGTAGGGTTTAGTGACTCGTCCCAGTATGTGGCATTACTGGATAACGTATTGCGTGCGTATTGGCAAAAAGCAATTGAGTCTGAGGATGATGAAGGTATGCCGTAGTCAAGGTACAGCTTCGCTTTCGTTAACGCAGCAAGTTATTTCTGTAAACTCAGCTGAATAAACGTCAATACTTGTTACCGAATTTATGGCAATTTAGTCTCCGATGGGGTCTAGGTGGACAATAAAGATAGAGAAAGGGATAAGATAGCGCCTGCATCTTGCCAAGAGTGCTGCTAAAGGAGGTGGAAAATGATGCGCGATCTTCCAACACCTAATACTAATAACTATCGAATCGTCAAAATCTGCGTGTTAGTTCTGGTTTTGCTGGCGTGGTTGGCACTGACTGCTACCCCAGTCTTTTAAGCGTCACGCTCGACAAGACAAGCCTCCTAGAGAGTTGGAGGTGGGATGATGCTAGCTAGAAACACTATTTTAAATTTAGGTGTAGCGATCGCGGCTCTCTTGGTCGGCATAACCATCAAAAGCGATCTTCAAAGCACCGTTCCATCTCTTCAACCCCAATACAACTCGATTGCAGGACAACTAGAGGTAACACCAAACCAAATTGCAACTCAAATTCAACCGAGAATTGCAACTTTAGCAGATGGCAACTATCAGTTTTGTAGTCAATCCGACCCTCATGATTGGCAAGACGGGGCAGGAGTTTGTTTTGTTTTCCAAAAATGCGATCGCCAGGTTAGTGGCTATTATGGTTATCCCCATTCAGATAATTTTATTTGTGTCAAAGGTAAGGTTACTGATAATCTAATTGTAGGTAAAGCCTTAGAAATTTCATGGGCTGGTCGTGAGTGGACTGACATACCGCACTCTGTATTTAAGTGGGATTGGGAGGGGCGCTTGACACTGAGTCAAGGAAACATCGTTCGTACTATCAATGATGTAGAGGGTCGGGTTGACTGGATTGTATTCCGTCAAGTGACGCTGGATCTGAACGGATTTTACCAATACAGCAGTCCTCGCATGACACCTCCGCCCCAACTGTGCGAGTGGCAAGTGCAGTAGTAATGGGGCAAAATACTACTTGATGGGAGACGAGTCGCTGTTAATTCTCCTCAGAGCAAATCGTCAGTTCCCTAGGATTGCCCCAGATAACTTGAGCAGTAATTCTTCCCGCATTTTCTGCGCTCAAATCTTCAATGTAGCCATCTTGAGCCGAAGCAGCTTCTTGCAAACTCTCAAATGCTCCAAAGTAATAAGTACACCAAGGATGAGTTGTGAAAACTTCTAGCCACCAACTCATGTTCGTCAACTTGCGGTCGAGATTTTCTGTCAAATTCATGAGATTTCTCCACAATTCTGGAAAATCTAGCTTATTTAAACCGAGTTACATACATTCTATTTAGATATAAAATCAGCTCTCAGACTAGATAAATTAGCGATCTCATCAACTGGTAAACTGTAGGGTTGTTGAGATTTACTTGTTTGGAGATACAATAGTTTATCCTTTGAGAACTTGTTGAGAAATATCTTCGCTCTTTTGACAACTTGAAGTTTTAGCGTGCGGTCAAGATTGAGTAATTCTATTCTTTTCAGATTAGAAAAAGTAGTATTAAAATGCAAGCGGCAACTTCCCCAGTTTCAATGGGTAGTTCTCCGAGCGGGTAAGCGCGATCGCTGGAAGTTGGTATAACCAATCGGTTGTATGGTGGCAAGGGTAATGACACCTTAGTTGGTGGGTTCGACAATGACGTTTTAGATGGCGGCGATGGAGATGATTGGGTCAATGGTGCTGGAGGAAGAGTAGCTGATATCTTCGGTACAGTCAGTCGCGGCAGAAACGAAATCGATACGCTCACAGGTGGAGCGGGAAAAGATAGCTTTGTCTTGTCTGGCGGTTCTGGACGCGACGGCGTAGGCGCTTCTTACATCGGTGCTGGTAACGGTGACTATGCTTTAATTACTAACTTCAATAAATGCGAAGACGTTATCCGGCTAGAGAACACAGAATATGTTGTTGGTCGGTATCCCGACACAACGATCGCATATAGCTTAGGTACATCCCCTAAAGGCTTACCGCAAGGAACCGCACTGTATGCTGACAACCTAGGAGCAAAACCAGATCTGATTGCAATTTTTGCAGGTATTTCCCCCGATACGCTCGATTTGAGTGCATCCTATTTCCAAGTTAGCTAGCAGATGTTTGCAGATCTCCTAGTTGTCCTCGATCGAAAGAAGGCGATTGCTGCTTCTAACTGTGTCATTAAAGGTGGCGATCGCATTCCTTCAGAACCATTTCTTGATTCAAAGCTTTAATCGGGTAGACTGCATATAAAGACAAAACCATTCACAACACCATTATGGTTAATCAAAGCGATTTCAACGCCATTAATGGTTTGTCTGAAGTAGAAGTCAAGCACCGATTGAAGCGAGAAGGCTATAACAAATTGCCCGACAGCCAGCAGCATAGCATTCTCGCGATCGCCTGGGAAGTCGTGCAAGAACCGATCTTTCTGCTACTGGTTGCTTCTGGAGTCATATATGCTGTTTTAGGAGAAGTGGAAGACGCGCTGATTTTACTCGGCTTCGTCTTCTTCATCATGGGGATTACCCTTTACCAAGAACAAAAAACCGAACGAGCCTTGGAAGCCTTGCGCGATTGATCCAGTCCTCGTGCTTTAGTCATTCGCGACGGACAGCAAAAACGCATAGCTGGGCGGGAAGTTGTGCGGGGTGACATTATCATTTTGCATGAAGACGATCGCGTTCCGGCTGATGCCATTCTCCTATCTTCTACTTTTCTGACAGTTGATGAATCCCTACTTACGGGAGAATCAGTGCCAGTCCGTAAGGTTGCACAAGTGCAAGAAATTCCCCAACCACCAAAATCCATTCCACCTAGTGGTGATGACTTGCCTTTTATTTACTCTGGTACTTTAGTCGTACAAGGTCAAGGCATTGCCCAGGTAAAAGCGACTGGCACGCAGACAGAAATTGGCAAGATTGGTAAAGCACTGCAAACCGTCGCGCCAGAAGAAACCTTATTGCAAAAAGAAACGCGATCGCTGTCTCGATTTGTATCGCTGTAGCAGTAATTTATGGATTGAGTCGCGGCAATTGGCTCAACGGGTTTTTAGCAGCGATCGCTTTAGCAATGGCAATTTTACCGAATGAGTTTCCCGTAGTGCTGACTATTTTCCTCGCTTTGGGAGCATGGCGGATTTCGCAAAACCAAGTTTTAACCCGTCGGATGCCAGCCGTAGAAACTCTAGGCTCAGCTACAGTACTCTGCGTAGATAAAACAGGCACGCTTACCTTGAATCAAATGTCAGTTCAACAGATGATGGTTCGAGGTGAATTTTATGATGTTACCCTGCACCAGCGGCAGCCATTGCCAGAAACTTTTCATCAATTAGTAGAATTTGGTATTTTAGCCAGCCAAAAAGACCCTTTCGATATTGCAATTTGTCTAGTAGGTGGAGCAGTCAGCATTCTCTGGTTTGAGTTGCTCAAACTGCTGAACCGCAAACCTCATTAAGAACTTATTTGATCTTAATAATCCCCATCATCCCTAAGTCTTCATGGTCGAGAATGTGACAGTGGTAGACTGTTCTACCAGAAAAATCGCGGAAGGGAATGCGAATGCGGACAGTTTCACCTTTACGCACTAACACTGTATCTTTCCACGCACGAGCGGGTTCTGGTTTTCCATTGCGAGATATGACTTGAAAAGGATGAATATGCAAATGGAAAGGATGATCCATGCGGTCTGGATCGATATTGACTAATTCCCAATCCTCGATTGTATTCAGTTGCACTTGAGTATTAATTTCATTGGATCGAAAGTTTTCCCGTTAAATGTAAAGCTCATGCCCATCCCAGGACTCATATCCATCGATAATTCAAAACGTCTGACTGTCTTTGGTGCTGGTAGTACCTCTACAGGAATGAGCTTTCGGGGTAAAGGCAGGATAGAAACAGAGCCTCGATAGGCAAGGGTTGCTAAAACTTGAGGATTTGTCTGGGTTTCCCCCATCATCTCCATACCACCTCCCATCATATGACTGCCGCCCATCATACTCATACCACCCATCATACTCATACCCCCTCGGTCATAGGGCAAATTCAACAGGCGATACTGCGAAGGCTCTCTTTCCCCTCGTACCAGGACTTCGGCTCGTTCTCCAGGTGCTAGCAATAATTCTGCTAATTCTACAGGTGCGGCTATAGCTCCCCCATCGGTAGCAATTAGGTAAAAAGGATGATTTTCGAGTGTAAGGCGGTAAAAGCGCGCCGGAGAAGCATTCAGGAGCCGCAGGCGCAACAAACCGCCTTTGGGAATGGATATATTAGGGTTAACTTGACCGTTGACAGTCAGGATTCGCCCCTCACGCCCCCTCATTGGTGTCATATGGTTCGGAGGTTGGATGCGTCCGTTTCTATCCAAAGCAAAATCTTGTAAAACTAAAAATTCTTCTTTTGCTGCTTTAATCTCAGGAAGATCGTCTAACTCGCCTCGAACGATAAATAACCTGTTAAACCGCCAAATAACTGTTCTGCCACAAAGCCGTGATGGTGGGGATGATCCCAGAATGTGCCAGAGCGATGATTTTTTGGGACTGTAAATTCGTAGGTCAAACTCTCTGTGGTGGAATCGTTAGGAAAGGATTGTCTCCGTTTCCGGTGGGAGTGACGTGCAAACCATGAAAGTGCAAGTTCGTCGGTTGCGAGAGATTGTTGGTAAAACGAATCCGAACGCGATGGTCGCTTTGCGAACCGCCTTCGGCATCGCCCGCTCTGACTTCTAAACGAGGAGCGGGTACTTGTCCGTTGTAACTCAGAAGATTTGCTTTTGAGCCTGCCAAACTGATAGGACGAGAATTTGCTTCTAGGTCAAGCTCAAGTAAACCGTCAGTACTTTTGTAGAGGTTGGAGCGCGCAGCTTGAGATTTCCAGGGCTGGCTGTTGTTCTGCCCTAGTGCCGCGCTAGCAGCTGATGCAGATATCGCACCAGCTGCACTGAAGCTCAGAAACTGATGGCGGTTTATCCCGATCGAGTTTTATCCTCCACAAAATCTCACATCTACATTTATCTGCCGAAGATGCTTGATGCTCCGACAGCTGGCTCGCGATCGAATCGTCTTAACCAAACCAGCTAGCAGGCGAACAGTTTGGATCGGCTATTTCGGGAATTTGTCGATAAATTTGTTCCGATTGCTGTTCTGCAATCTTGTCAATTCCTTGACGAATGATGCTTTCAATACGTGCCGTTCTGTCTAGACAGCAAGTCAGTAAACTCAGTTCCATTACTGGCAATGCTTCGTCCTCCACTGCTACATAGGAACTCGTAATTCGACTCAAAACATAAGCGATTAAGTCTTGCCTCCGAGCGGGATGAGCAAAAGCTTGTTGATAGGGATGATGAGGATAAGTTTCTAAAACTTCCTCAATGGTACTGAGAATAAATGATAGGTCTAAATTCACAATTGTTTTACTCATTTTTCCTCATTTGGTTCGCCTTCAAATGGTTGCATTCCAATTGCCGGATAGTCATCGTCACGAGGTGCAAAAATTCGCTTAAAGGCATCTAAAACAAACTCGACCGATCGCCGCATAACTTCTGGCATTGATTTCCAGAAATTTTGACCTTTTGTTGTGGTAAACATACATCTTCTCCTACGCTTCAAGATGTTTTTGAGAGATGATATCTTGCCTCCATCTGCTCTACCTATATAGTAAGAAAACAATCTGAGGAAATTGTGATGTCGAGCGATTAAAAAAACAAAGCTGACTAATTCCTATCAGCGGCATCGCTAGAATCTCGATCGCGATTTTGAAATCCCGCGATCGCCGTATGTAGAGTGAAATAAATCTGCTCGACACCAATTTTCTCTAGCAGTCCCGATCGCTTTAATTGCGCGTAGAGGTTTTGTTTAACTCGCGCCATCGCCAAGATAATGCCCCTAGCTGCCAGTTCGTCATACAGTTCTGCCAGCATATCAGTGGCAGTCACGTCCAGTTCGCCGATCGCTTCTGCATCCAGCACAAACCATTCTACCGGACTTGCTTCTGCCTCAATTGCCTAAGCGCGATCGCCGCTTGAAATTTTCCGCATTGGCAAAACACAGGGGAGCATCGTAGCGATAAATCACTAGTCCTGGGATGGTTTTGGCTCCTTCCCAGTCTTCAATATCGTGCAGTCCTGGCAATCCTGGGACTTCTCCCAACACGGCATCGTGCGGTCGCACCACGCGAGCTAGCAAGTCGAGGACAGACAAACCTACCGCGATCGCCACACCAATAGAATATCCGTCGCGAGAACTCCAACGGTAGCGATCGCTTGATTTAGCTAATTAGAAAATAGAATACGTTCAAACCGAGCGTATTGGGAGAACCGCCTTGCAAGAGCGCAATCACATCTAGTTCAGCACCCTGGTTGTTGGCAAATATTGCAGTTCCTTGTTGCAAGCTCTCAGGGGATGCACCTAATCTTTATTTGATGATGATACTAGCAGATGTACCTCAGATGCCTACGGTTTTTGCTAGTACAATTGTACTTCAACAAGTATCTGTCTTTGTGGAAGCCCATGCGCTGGCAGCCGATTCTCCTACTAATGGCATAGCTATTCCTTTGCTATCGAGTTTTTTGCCAATAGCTTTGACTTTATCTACAATTCTAACTATTGTTGACTACTAAATTTCCCCACGACTAACTAAGTTTTTTAAACAGATTCTTTTACTTATTAAGTGTATTCAATACGGCACTTGTTTCGAACGTAGTTACAAAGTGCTGGTGAAGTGGGATTGCAAACAATCTTAAATATTTTATTATATTATTTATTAGAGTTTTCTTTTCACCTTCAAGCCAGCATTGCTAGGGTGGTACTCCTCCAATTGGATTGGCACTGGCTCAACTTGCCAGATGTCCTGGCAGTATTCTTTAATGGTGCGATCGCTGGAAAATTCACCCATCCGAGCCACATTTAAAATTGACATTTGCAACCAATTTTGCCTATCGAGATAGGCTTGACTGACTCGTGATTGACAGTCGATATAAGCTTGGTAATCTGCTAAAACCAGATATTCATCTTTAACCAACAAAGATTCGACAATCGGTTGGAATAAGTCGGGATTATTAGGAGAAAAGTAGCCAGAAGCAATGCGATCGATCGCTTCTTTCAGTTCGGCATTGTTATGATAATAATCCTTGGGATTGTATCCCGTAGTTTTTAGCTGCATGACTTCTTCTACTGTCGAACCGAAGAGAAAAAAGTTTTCTGCGCTTACAGCTTCACGGATTTCAACATTAGCTCCATCCAACGTTCCAATAGTTAGCGCCCCATTCATCGATAGCTTCATGTTGCCCGTTCCCGAAGCTTCTTTACCAGCTGTGGAAATTTGCTCGGAAAGATCGGCAGCGGGAATAATGCGCTGAGCTAGAGAGACGTTATAATCTGCTAGAAATAGAACTTTCAAGCGATCGCCAACATCTGCATCTTTATTCACAACATCTGCAACTGAATTAATCAACTTAATAATCAGTTTAGCCATTGAATAACCTGGTGCTGCCTTACCTGCAAAAATAAATGTACGAGGCAAGATATCAGTTATCGGATTTTTTTTCATCCGGTTGTATAACGTGATGATATGCAACACGTTTAAGATCTGACGCTTGTATTCGTGAATGCGTTTTACCTGGACATCAAATAATGAATCTGCATTGACTTCAATTTGGTTGAATTGCCAAATGTATTCTGCCAAGTCATGCTTGTTTTCCTGTTTAATTTGCTGCCAGCGATCGCAAAACTCAGTGTCATCTGCCAGCGATTCTATTTGCTGAAGTTGTGCTAAATCTTTAATCCAACCCTTACCAATTCGGTTTGTCAGTAGCAGTGCTAGCTTGGGATTGCTCAGCAAAATCCAACGGCGCGGAGTAATGCCGTTAGTTATACTATTAAATTTCTCAGGATACAGCGCGTAGAAATCCTGCATCAATTGATGTTTTAGTAAGTTTGTATGCAATTGCGATACACCATTAACTTTATGACTGCCTAAACAAGCTAAGTTAGCCATCCGCACGTATTTTTCGCTGCCTTCCTCAATCAGCGACAGCCGCGCCACTCGTCCCATGTCGCCAGGACATCGCTGCCAAACTTCTTGTAGGAAACGCTGATTAATTTCATAGATAATTTCTAGATGCCTGGGTAAAAGACGACCGAACAAGCTGACCGACCAGCGTTCCAGTGCCTCTGCTAGTAAAGTATGGTTGGTGTAGGCAAAACAATTTTGAGTAATGTGCCACGCTTTGTCCCAATCTAAATCGTACTCGTCCACCAAAAGACGCATCAATTCGACAATTCCTATAGAAGGGTGCGTGTCATTCAATTGAATGGCAACTTTTTCGTGAAAGCAGTCAAAATTCTCGTGATTTTGTTGGTAGAAAACAATAATATCTTGCAGCGAACAAGAAACAAAAAAATACTGCTGCTCTAAACGAAGTTCTCGCCCTTGGGGAGTATTGTCATTGGGATACAGCACTTTAGAAATATTCTCAGAAAAGATTTTGTCGGCAACAGCGTGGGTGTAATCCCCTGCATTAAATACTTGGAAGTTAAACTCAAGGCTGGCTCGCGCACTCCAAAGTCGCAGTGTATTCACCGTGTTATTGCCATACCCTGGTACGGGTGTATCGTAAGGCGTGCCAAATACGGTGCGTTCGGGAATCCAGCGGACGTGATAACGACCGTGGCGATCGCGGTATGCTTCGGTACGTCCGCCAAATTTGACTTCTACTTGATAATCAGGGCGGGGAATTTCCCAAGGATTGCCAAAACGCAACCAATTATCGGGGCGTTCTACCTGCCAACCATCCTGAATGAATTGGTCGAAGATGCCAAACTCGTAGCGAATGCCGTATCCGACAGCTGGAATTTCTAACGTTGCCAGCGAGTCTAAGAAACAAGCAGCTAACCTCCCCAGTCCGCCATTACCCAAACCAGGTTCCTCTTCCTGTTCCCTGAGATCGTAAAGATCTAAACCAGATTCTTTGACAGCTTGCCGCGCTTGTTCGTATAATCCCACGTTAATCAGGTTATTGCCTAGCTGTCTACCCATGAGAAATTCTGCTGATAGGTAAAAGACGGCTTTCACATCTTGGGCGAAATAGGTTTGTGTGGTTTTAATCCAACGGTGCAGGAGGCGATCGCGTACTGTATAAGCTAGTGCTGTATAGTAATTTTGCAAGTTAGCCCAATACTCATCTTTAGCAATTAGGTAATAAAGATTATCGGCAAAGGCACGTTTGAGAGTTTCTACACTCATCCCCGTGCGATCGTCCTCTACCTGAACTTCGACGTGATCTGTGCGCCGGACGTGTTTTTTGAAGCGATCGTTGTGTCTGTGCTGGTGCGGGTCGAAATTTCGATCGAGAATAAAATGATTATTTTTCTCCATTTAAATTCTCCTGATAAACGTCTGGTTTCGATCCGAAATTGCAGTAATTCCTTTGACGATCTTTAAAAGCGCGATCGCTGATAAAAAGTTCGTTTCAATCCTTCAGCTGCGGCAATATAGAGAATGCCGAACACCAGCATAAAATTACGGCTGAACTGAATATTCCAACGACGGGGTTGAGTCGTCATTTCGCGATCGACGCGATCGCTAGCGATTGTCATTTCGGAAAAGTCTGTCAGCAAATTAGTCAGTAAAATCTGCTTGAGCAGCAAGGGCAAAAACGGTAAGAATAGAGACGCTCCTGCCATGCTGAACATATTGCCAAAATTGGCGCTAGTTGCCATAAATACATACTTGAGCGTGTTAGCAAATGTCACTCGTCCTTCCCTAACCCCTTGCAACAGCACGCCTAGATCCTGTTCCAGCAGCACGATATCCGCCGCTTCTTTTGCCACATCCACCGCACTATTTACCGAAATTCCCACATCTGCTGCGTGGAGGGCTGAAGCATCATTCATGCCATCTCCCATGTCACCCACGACATTTCCTGCTTTTTTCAGTGCCAGAATAATATCTTCTTTCTGGTTCGGCTCCACCTCAGCAAATACATCTACCTGAGTGACTCGATGCATCAATGCTTCATCGCTCATGTGGTGTAGTTCCGCTCCCGTGAAGATACGCGATCGCGATAAACCCACTTGTTGACTGATACTGGTGGCGACAGCATGACTATCTCCGGTAATAATTTTCAATGCTACACCTAGATAATTCAATTTTGCCGATCGTGGCAGCAGCAATATTCCGGTAGGCAACTCCCAAAGTCCGAAAGCCTTTTTCACCCAAAGCATCAAACCTCTGCTGGATTTGCTCCCACGCGCCTGTACTATCCATGCCATCAACATCCACAGACGAGCAAATACTGAGGATGCTTTTGAGCGCCCCCTTAGTTATCATCAAATGAGCATTATTGTGACGCAGTAGGATGCTGAGGCGCTTGCGAATGAAGTCGTAGGGAACTTCATCGAGTTTTTCATAAGCCGATATTTCAAAGGTGCGATCGGTACGAATCGCTAGATCGATTGGATTAGCAAAGCCATTTGCAGCAGTGGCATTGAGATAGGCATAGAAGAGGACGCGATCGCTCTGTTTTCCCTGCCAATCCACCGCTGAGTGAATCTGCACAACTCCTTCGGTAAGCGTACCTGTTTTGTCGGAACACAGTACGTTCATGCTGCCAAAGTTTTCGATCGCTGCCAATCGCTTCACAATAACTTTCTGCCGTGCCATTTGTTTCGCACCATGCGCCAGATTGACGCTGATAATGGCTGGTAGTAACTGCGGCGTTAATCCCACCGCCAAAGCTAAGGAAAAGAGAAAGGAGTCCAGTACCGGACATTTGAGCAAAGCATTGCCCGCAAAGATGGCAATGACTAGCATTAACGTCACTTCCATCAAAAAGTAGCCAAACCGACGCACGCCACGCTCGAATTCCGTCTCTGGAGATCTCAGTTTCAGTCGCTCGGAAACTTTACCAAATTCCGTATTTTTAGCTGTACTCACAACAACTGCTGTCGCCGTACCACTCACCACATGAGTCCCCATAAATAGTGTATTCAGACGCTGGCTCAGGGCAGTTTCGGCGGGTAACACTCCACTTGTTTTAGCGACTGGGTATGTTTCACCTGTCAAAGTCGCTTCATCAACAAATAAGTCCTTGGATGCCAAAATAATGCAGTCGCCAGGAATTTTGTCCCCAGCCGCCAGTAGTACCATATCCCCTGGTACGATCTGTTCGACCGGAACATCTTCTGGCTTTCCATTTCGTAGAACTTTGGCATCGATCTGCACGATCGCCAACAGTTTTTCAACTGCATCAGCTACTCCCCGTTCCTGCCAAAATCCTAGTAGTCCGCTCACGATTACAATTTATGGTTGATTTTGGGCTTTTTCATATTACCTTTGCTTGCCATAGTTGCCACTGCTTTCACTAACTCAAAGCGTTACAAAACAATCCATTTTGGCTTAACTATCTTTTATTCAGTCAAGAATTTCCTGCATGTCGTCCTCGACTTATTGGTGAAACCGATCGCCTAGTATCAGGTAGCTTTAATGGTAATTTTGTTTATCGTTGGTATATTGTTAAACGTGGTTGCTTTCCAATGGATGCAAGAACGGTTCGATCGCAAGCAGCCGCGAGAACAATTGTCCTCCTACAGCCCCTAACTACAGGCTAGTATCAGGAGTTCTTGGCAGGGATATCTTGCTTCTGTCTCTGCTTCCGTTAGCGATGTCACTATAATTCTGGTTCGATGGTGACTCGATGTTTTGCCGAACAGTTCCTCCGTATTTGGACTAAATACCTGCAACAGCAGATTTAGTTATTTGGCTAGTTTGAGATATAACTGAAACCATTGACTTGCAAACCATGCCGCTGCTTTGATCGCACCTGGTTCTGCAAACAAGTGACTGGCTTGAGGAATAATCTGTATCTGTTTTTGAGTGCAAAGCTGTGCTAACGCATCTTGATTGATTCCAATTCCTGGGAAGTCATGTTCGCCAACAATTAGCAGGGTGGGAGCCTGAACCCAAGCTAGTGCTGAACTTGCCAAATCTAAACGCCCACTACGCGAGACGATCGCACCTACATCTGCCGCTCGTTGCGTCGCTGCCAGTACGATCGCCGCACTACCCGCATCAGCACCAAAATAACCCAACCCCAGATCTCGAACATCTGAAGCTCTTCGCAGCCAATCTGTGACTCCTACCAGTCGCGCCGCCAGCAATTCAACGTCGAAGTGTTTTGTCCGTAGGTCAATCGCTGCTTCTTCCGGTGTTAGCAGATCGACTAGTAAAGTTGCAAGTTTCGCTTGACGGAAAATCTGAGCAGTATAGCGGTTGCCAGGACTATGACGGCTGTTACCACTACTGTGAGCAAATAACACGATTCCTTGAGCATCTACGGGGATAAATATATCTCCTTGTAGTTGCACCGAGTCAGCCGCGATCGAAACTAGGCTCTGTTGAGGATTGAATTGTATTGTTTTCATCGATTTATCCCTCTGTTTGACAGCGACAGTGGTTCACGATAAAAACAACGCCATATAACTATTTGCCGCTTCTGCCAAGAGAGCGCGGACTTCTTCGTCGCTGGTTTGAGTAAATTCTTCGTACCAGAGGCTAATCGCCGACAACTGTTCTACTTCGATTGCACAGACAACATCGTCTGCTTGCGATCGCAACTGCTGACAAACTGAAGCAGGAGCAATCGGCACTGCGACAATAATCTGTTGCGGTTGCTGCTGCCGCAGTGCCGCGATCGCCGCTCGCAGAGTAGAACCTGTAGCAATCCCATCGTCTACTAAAATTACCGTGCGGTTTTCGACGTGAGGTAGGGGACAATTGCCTCGGTAAAGGCGATCGCGTCGCTCTAATTCCTGCATTTCCCGTTGGGCAACTGCATCAATCTCTGCTTGAGGTATGCCCAACCAGTTTACCACCTCGTCATTGAGTACCAGTACGCCGCCTGTAGCGATTGCACCCATCGCCAATTCTGGCTGTGCGGGTGCGCCTAGCTTGCGGACTAGAATGATGTCTAAGGGTACGTTCAGTGTTTTTGCTACCTCAAATGCCACTGGTACGCCACCACGCGGTAGCCCCAGTACGATCGCATCTGGACGTTTGGCATATGCTGTCAGCTTGGTAGCTAGTAACTCGCCTGCTTGAGTGCGGTTTTGGAATTGTGGAGTCATGATTTTCGCCTCAGATTAAATCGGCTTTTGGTTTCATGCCACTTCTTTACACTCACTACGCACCACAAATAAATAGGATTAACAGAAAAGCTTGTGTCAAAAGCTTTTAACATTGGCTTGCTGTCAATCCTATTTTGTCATTGCCAACGCAGATTAATCTAAACTGCTGTTCGCATCCAGCACAATAATGCCAAAGCTTTCTCCATCTGAGTTTTGAGTTTGCTACTCAGCTCGACCTTGAGTTTCAACTCATCTTGTAGCAACACTTGAATTGGAGTTAGTGCTGCTGCTAATCGTGGCGCTACTGGATTTCCTGCTGCTGTAATTAAATGATGAGTTTCTATCAGGATTTGCCCAGTCTTGACCGTGAATTTAGGCTGAACTGTTGGATTAGGAGCTTCCCAAGGATCGGGAATGAGTTGCGATTTACTGAGTGGGTCTCTTGATAAGCTTTCTAACATAGTTTGAGTCCCCCTTTTACTAACTGTGGCGATGGTCGCTCTGCGCGTTCCGCCTTCGGCATCGCTCCTAGCTTGTAGCCGATAGCAAGCAAGTCTATTACTTTTATCCTATCAAGTTTTGAAGTTTCAGCTTTCTCTAAAACATAATTAAGTAACAATTCTTATTCAGTTTTATCAAGTGCTTTGTTATTGTTTTTACTGAAACTAAACTCGCTCTCAAAAGCAAGCAATAAGATCCTGGTTTAGCCTTGCTATTTTTTGGGAGCGTTGCTACTAATTCTCTGTTTGAGGTTTGCTACAATCCCACTACTATATTAGCATAATAGAACACAATAAATCCTCCTTGCTCAAGCATAATTACTTTGGAAGCATTGGTCAATCGGACGGAGAATAAGAAATAAAGGATCGCTACGTTGTACTCGTGTCAAAATCAAAACAAACATCTTTTCGTGAAAGTTTTACTGGATAGAAACTCCCTCATAAATGTTGACAATAGCCGCGCTTCATTAATTAATTTTTCATGACTGATGACTATTGACACGCGATCGCCAAAACTATAAAAAATTAACTTCATTAACCAAAGTCCTCACAACTTGCTCATTTTTTGCCACCATTTTGTAAATTAAAAGAGGTGGCAAGCAGTTATTACCTAACAACTACCTCAGATTGTTCTTTGAAAAATCCAACTGGGCAGGTGAGTCAATGACAGTCTCTACTCCTTCTAAGTTTGAAACTGCGGCTGGGCATTTAGTCCCACATATTCCCTTTGCCTTTGCTGAAGACAGCGTTGGTTCCACACTTTCTAGCTTGCCCGGTAATCGATTCGATTCGATTGAAGCTATTTATATTGTCGATCGCCTTGGACATCTGTGCGGACTGGTGCGCTTGTGTGACTTACTGACTTTACCAAGAGAGTTAAAACTAGGCGAAGTGATGGTGACTCGATCGCCAGCAGTTTATCCTGATGAAGATCGAGAGCAGGTGGCTGGGTTGGCAATCCAACATGGTCTGACGGATGTTCCCGTAGTCGATCGCCAAGGATGCTTGATTGGTGTAGTCCCAGCACAAGCAATGCTGGCGATTTTAAGGCAAGAGCATATTGAAGATATACATCGGTTGGCGGGAATTGGGCACGACGATGCACAGGCACGTCACGCTCTTGATGCTGCACCAACCCGACGGGCAAAAGATCGCTTGCCTTGGCTACTTGTGGGACTGCTGGGCAGTATCTTGGCAACCTTCGTTGTTTCTCGCTTCGAGCAAGTGCTGGCAGAGCAAGTTGTTGTCTCCTTCTTCGTGCCTGGAATTGTCTACTTAGCTGACGCAATTGGCACGCAAACCGAAGCGATCGTCGTGCGTGGTTTGTCGTTCAACCAAAATGGTCTGCGAAACTTGTTGTCTGGGGAATTATGGACTGGGCTGCTGATTGGGCTTGTCCTTGGTGGTGTCAGTTTTCCTGTCGTTTTGGTAGCTTTTGGTAACATTCAGTTGGCGATCGCGGTAGCACTGACAATTGTGATTGCTGGGGCGATCGCTGCAAGTATTGGTCTGCTATTTCCCTGGCTGCTCTATCGTGCTGGCAAAGACCCCGCTTTTGGTTCTGGACCTGTTGCGACTATTATTCAAGACGTACTCAGTTTATTGATTTATTTCGCGATCGTGCAATGGTTAGTCGTATGACCTTCAAGTCATATGACCTTCAGCTCAAATGCCCATTTTGCTTGAGTGAGAAACTCGACTGCTAACTATTTTCCTCTATCCTTTACAAAATAACACTACCATGTTGGGAAACCATGCTAACGGTTTATGGGCAAGGTCAAAAGCTGCGAACAGTAACATTTTGCTAATTTTTAGCAAAGCTCACTCTGTTTGCAATAAATTAATGGTGGTAATCACCATCTAACTGTTGGCAATTACAATTCTTATCAAATTTTGTCACGTTACTACTAGAATTAAAATTTATCGAACTAATAGCCCAAGTGGAATAAATCCGAATGCAACTAGCTGCTAGCCCATTTGAGCGAACTGACGTTATGGGCATTTATTTTGCGATCGCTCAAACTCTTACAAGATGACTCACAGGTAATTTTGAAATGACACTTGAATTAGAGTCCGAAGAAGTTAAAGCCAAGCAGATTTTTGAAGGAATTACCGCACTGATTCTAGCACCGATTGTGCTACCTTTAGCAGCGGGAATTAACAATTCTCTAGGTAAAGCTGCACTCAAAAACTCAATTTTCGTTTCTGAAAAAGTGAAGGAAGCATTAGCTCAAACTCAAGAAATTATCGAAGATTTAGTTGCAGAGGTACAGGCTGAACTAGCAGCACAGCCGCAGACAGAAATAAATTCTACAGTGACTCAAAGTCAACTCTCCAATGTAAAATTGCCGATAGCTGAAGACTTAATAAATGTCATATCTAGCTTTAACGAGCAAGTCAGACAGACAACAGGAGGAGTTGTCGATTTACGTTTACTCGTACCTGCGGGACTAGGTGCGCTTGCCCTCCGCCAAATACTTATTAAAGGGCTAGAGCTTGACGAAATTCCTTGGTATACTTTGGCATGGTATGCATTTGATACATTTGTCAAGCTAAACGAACCCGAATAATTACAATAATAAAAGTAGGATGGGTAATGTCCACCTCTCGTAATCGCTCCTGAAAAAATAGATTAAGAAGATTTTTTTAACACTAATTCCTTAATGTTTTTATCGGAGTAACAAAGTGTGGTGCAAGCAGTTCACACCGCTATTAAAGGTAGAGCTAGGTTCAAGATTAACGAACTTTATCGCTCACAAGAGTTGAAAATGTATCTAGAGCGATCGCTTGCTACTCGCTCGGAAATCATTTCAATTTCTGCCAATATTCTTACGAGTAATATTCTAGTTATTTTCGATCGAACAATTAACGTTGATAATTTAAAAGCATTAATAGAAGAGTTCGTGACAAATTACAATCGACAAAAGCGAGATTTTCAGACAACAACTCTATCTGAGAACCTAAAGCGATCGCCTGAACTCGTTATTAAGGCTGAAAAACAGACAACAGAAGACTGGCATTTCATGGCAGTAGATTCTGTTCTAGAGACATTGCAAACATCACAAATAGCCGGATTATCAGACGATTCTGTAGTTGAAAAATTACAGAAATACGGACTGAATGCTCTACCTGAATCAGCGACTCGCTCCGACCTCAAAATACTGCTCGATCAGTTTAAATCTTTGCCAGTTGGCTTGCTGGGTGTTGCGGCTGGAATTTCATGTTTTACGGAGGGACTTGTCGATGCTTTAGTCATTCTCGGTGTAATTGGTCTGAATGCAGCTATAGGTTATGCCACAGAAAGCCAGTCAGAAAAAATCATTCATTCCCTGAAAAGCCGCGAACCAGCATTAACTTGGTCGATCAGAAATGGCGCTCAGACAGAAATTCCGACAGAAAATGTTGTTTTAGGAGACATATTAGTTCTTAAACCAGGGAGTTATATAGTCGCAGATGCTAGATTGCTCGAAGCCGATCGCCTCAGCATTGATGAATCTGCCCTCACTGGAGAAAGCCTACCCGTCACGAAAACAACTGCATCTCTAACAGGTGTAGATATCCCTTTAGGCGATCGCCTCAACATGGTTTACAAAGGCACTGTAGTCACAGGTGGTCGAGGATTGGCTGCGGTTGTAGCAACGGGCGGATTGACTCAAGTGGGTAAAATTCAACAACAGGTTGACGCAGCGACGGCAACAGAAACACCCCTAGCCAGACAACTAGACGAAGTTGGCACTCAGCTAGTGTTGTTGAGCATGGGAATCTGCGGCTTAGTATTTGGAATTGGTGTTTTGCGAGGATATGGCTTACTACAAATGCTGAAGTCATCTATATCCCTAGCAGTAGCAGCCGTTCCCGAAGGTCTACCAACGATCGCTACCACAACTCTAGCATTAGGCATTCAAGATATGCGCCAGCATAACGTCCTCATCCGCAGTCTCAGCGCGGTGGAGGCTTTGGGTTCGGTACAGACAATTTGCCTAGATAAAACTGGAACGATTACCGAAAATAGGATGTCAGTTGTCGAGATCCATACAGATAGTAGACAAATTCAAGTAAATGACTGTCAATTTCTGGCTGGAGCAGAAAATATTAACCCGTATGCTTGTGATGAATTATTAAAGCTAATTCATGTCACGGTTTTGTGTAATGAAAGTCAAGTCAGCCAAGCGGGAGACGAGTTTACAGTTACGGGTTCGGCAACAGAGAATGCTTTAATTTATCTGGCGATCGCCGCTGGAGTCGATGCGAACGCGCTCAAGCAAAAATATCCGTTATTACAAACTCAAGCGCGATCGGAAAACCGCAACTACATGAGTACAATTCATGCTACTGATGAGGCATATCAGTTAGTTGCTGTGAAAGGCAGTCCCACTGAAGTCGTCCAAATTTGTCAATGGTGGCAGAAAAACGGGCAACTCGTACCGCTGACACCAGAAGCTCGACTGGCAATTGAAATTGAAAACGATCGCATGGCAGGGAAAGCGCTGAGAGTACTGGGCGTAGCTTATGCTCGTTCAGTAGAGGATCACGATCGTCAAGAATTGATATGGTTAGGGCTGGTGGGGATGGCAGATCCAGTTAGAGTCGGAGCCAAAGAGCTGATGAGAGACTTTCATCAGGCTGGGATTGATACAGTCATGATTACCGGAGATCAAAGCCCAACTGCTTATGCGATCGCCAAGGAATTACAGTTAAGCCAAGACGAACAACTCGAAATTCTCGATTCAACTCATCTCGATCGTCTCACTCCCGAAGCACTGACAGCCCTCGTCGATAAAGTTGACGTTTTTGCCCGTATCAGTCCCAGTAATAAATTGCAAATTGTCCAAGCTCTGCAAGCAGCCGGAAAAGTAGTGGCGATGACAGGGGATGGAATTAACGACGCTCCAGCGCTCAAAGCAGCCGAAGTTGGCGTAGCAATGGGTAAAGGGGGAACGGATGTAGCGCGGGAAGTCGCAGATATCATTTTAGAAGATGACAGGTTGGAAACGATGATTGTCGCTGTGAGTCGGGGACGGACAATCTACAACAACATCAGAAAATCCGTGCATTTTCTCCTATCTACCAATCTCAGCGAAATTTTGGTGATGACGACTGCAACAACAGTGGGATTGGGCGAACCTTTGAATGCAATTCAACTTTTGTGGCTGAATTTAGTCACGGATATATTTCCTGGGTTGGCTCTCGCTTTGGAACCACCAGAACCAAATGTTCTCAGTCAACCGCCCCGCAGTCCTCAAGAGCCGATTATTAAAAATTCTGACTTTAGCAGAATTGCCTTTGAATCAGCAACAATATCTCTGTGTACTTTGGGAGCCTATGGTTATGGCATTTTTAGATATGGTGTCGGGCAGCAGGCAAGTACCATTGCTTTTTTGAGTCTGACATCGGCACAACTGCTGCATACAATTAGCTGTCGTTCGGAAACACACAGCGTTTTTAGTCAAGCAAAATTACCGCAGAATCAATACTTAAATATGGCGCTTGTCGGCTCTTTTACCCTACAAGTTCTGGCTTTAAGTATTCCACCGTTGAGGAGTATTTTGAAAATTACGCCGATCGATCTGTTTGACGGCGCTGCGATCGGAGCTAGTGCTTTATTGCCTTTGTTAGCGAACGAAAGCACGAAAAACACTCAGCTAGGTGAAAGTCAATGAAAAAAAACTTCGTGTTTACATCTGAGTCCGTCACTGAAGGACATCCCGATAAACTTTGCGATTTAATTAGCGATGCGATCGTAGACCGTTTTTTGCAACAAGATCCTTATTCGCGGGTAATTACAGAATGTGCTGTCTCTACAGGTATTGTTTTTGTTGCTGCTAGATTTGAACCAAATGCTAATGTAGATTTTACCAATGTAGCTCGACAAGTTATCGGTCGCGTTGGCTACGATCGGTTTGAGTTTAACGGCAAAACCTGTAGTATTCTAACTAGTTTGAGAGAATTGCCTCCAGACAAAGATCGCTTTGATGAAAAAAATCTATCTGATGCAGAGATCGAGCAAATTCCTGTCAAGAATATCGTCAATGTCTTTGGCTTTGCTTGCCGTCAAACTTCGTCCATGATGCCGCTACCAATCTGGCTAGCACACAAATTAGCAAAGCAACTAACTCATGTCAAACTGCAAAATATCCTCCCGTATCTTGCTCCTGATGGCAAAACTCAAGTAGGAATTGAATATAGAAACAGCAAAGCATATAGAATTCATAGTATTAGTGTTATTGCCAGTCAAAATAGTCCATCAAAACCCGATTTAAATCGACTTCAGGACGATATTCGCACCACAGTTATCGACCCTGTATTTCAAGATGAAGAAATTAGACCTGATGCCCAAACACGGATATTTATTAACCCTGACGGATTGGTTATTGGCGGGGGTCCAGCATTACATGCTGGAGTAACAGGGAGAAAAAATGACGTAGATACCTATGGAGAATATGCCAAGCATAGTGGCTCAGCTCTAAGCGGTAAAGACCCAATTAGGATCGATCGAATTGGAGCTTATGCAGCTCGTTATGCAGCTAAAAATATCGTAGCCGCAGGGATTGCTGATGAGTGTGAAGTGCAATTAAGTTATTCTATCGGACTAGCAAGACCTGTCAGTATTCAGGTAGAAACTTTTGGCACTGGCAAAGTTGCTGATGAAGATATCGCCAAACTTTTAGAACAACATTTTGATTTTCGGCTGGCTGGAATCATTAAGCAATTCAATCTCAGATTTCTACCTTCATTGACTAAAGACGGTTTTTACAAACAATTAGCTGCTTACGGTCATGTTGGCAGAATAGATCTCAATTTACCTTGGGAAGTTACTGACAAGATGGAAATATTTTAATTTTCTAGAGGAACTTGCGAAGTAGGCACAAAGAATTACAAGTGAAATCAACCCTAAGCTCTACTTTGAGTTACGTCAAAACAAGTACTTAAATAATCTAGTCAAACAAGACATAGATTTATCAAAAAGTTAGTCAACTGTTCAAGACGTACTCAGTTTATTGATTTATTTCGCGATCGTGCAATAGACCTCCTGCGTGAATACTTGAATTGTCATCCACACGCGAAGCGAAACATCTGGGAGATGCTTCACTACACT
>NZ_PYCI01000105.1:0-24219 GCF_003015105.1 Chroococcidiopsis sp. CCALA 051
AATACGAATCGATCGCGCTTGAGCCAGTCGTCGAGAACGTCAAACCATCCTCTTTGACTCGGTGCGCGTCCTACTGCAATTGTCATTTAAAATCCTCTGGGTTTACTAAAAATTGCAACGCTTTTTGAGGAATTAACTTTTTGTTGACTAGGAGATGGTTTAGATCCAACTCCGCAGGCAAGAAAATCGTTGTAGTAACTAACGCCTTTCTCACTAGAATGCCATGTCAGTGTTGCCGCGAAAAGCAGCAACTTGACAGCACGGCTGATTAATGTTTCTTAATCGATCGCAGTGACCGCACCTCAAGCCCAATCCACAAAAGCGGATTGAGTGTTTAGTGTTAGATTATAGTCTAATCAAATATGAGAATTTTTACAATTTGACACAAGTTTTTGCAGTTCTCTCAGATTGTTCGCAGTTGAACCAGGCAACTTACTGTGTGAATAATAAGAGTGGAAAACCGCCTTCAGTAGTTTAACTGAGCAGGGTAGTGACATGACGGCATCAACAACCACCAATTCCGGCGATTCGGAAGCTAAAGCAAATAAAAATAGTACCTCCAGCTGCTTGAATCAAAAAGTTTTAGGTTCCCGACGATTCAGCAATTACTGGTGGGCTACAGTCGTTTCCATCGGTGGGATAGGCTTTTTCTTGGCTGGACTTTCTAGTTACTTGCAAATTAATTTAATTCCATTTGCCGAGCCGACCCAGCTCGTTTTCATTCCCCAAGGGATAGCGATTGGATTTTATGGAGTGGCAGGTCTGCTGCTAGCGCTGTATCTGTGGGGCATGATTTTGCTGGACGTAGGCGGCGGCTACAATGAGTTTGACAAGGAGAAGGGTGAATTTCACATTTTTCGGTGGGGATTTCCTGGGAAAAACCGCCGCATTGAAATTAAAGCCCCCATACAAGATATTCAAGCTGTGCGTTTAGAGATTAAAGAAGGCTTGAATCCCCGTCGAGAACTTTATCTACGAGTCAAAGGAAGACGAAATATTCCCTTGACGCGAGTAGGTCAACCCTTATCTATTACAAAGCTAGAGAACGATGGAGCAGAATTGGCTCGATTTTTAGCTGTGCCGCTAGAAGGACTGTAATTTCATCAAGTAATTTAATTAAAAATTCAGAATTTGCCTGGGGAAACCGGATGTACCCTGGTAAAGCGTTCGGAAGGACGATTTAACCTTTTGAATTTTTTTACCTATAGCGATCGCAGAGGCAAATGCAGTTAAAAGTTCAGCAGTGGTTGGTTTTAGTTTTCATTATTGGTGGGTTATGTTTGGCAGGATGTACGCCTAACCAAGTGGCGAATTCTGCTTCCCCCGATAATACGGCAGCTGAAACCACACCTGTACCTGCAATTCAAACAAGTAGCGTTCAAATGAAGAATTTACCAACTCTAGAAGGAACGGCGACAGTTGTGATGACGGTGAAGGGGCAACCAATTACTATCGAGGTAGATGGTAAGAATGCCCCTCTAACGGCAGGAAATTTTGTCGATCTAGTACAACGGGGTGTCTATGATGGACTCGTGTTTCATCGAGTCATCGGTCCCCAGAGCAGACCACCAGAACAACCTTTTGTGGTGCAAGGAGGAGACCCGCAAAGCAAAAACCCCAATTTTTCACCTCAGCGTCTAGGAACTGGCGGTTTTATCGATCCAAATACAGGAACAGAACGTCAGATTCCTTTAGAAATTAAGCCCACAGGGGCAACAGATCCGATCTACAGTCGGACGCTGAAAAGTGCGGGAGTCAGAAAACAACCAGTTTTACAGCATCTTAGAGGGGCTGTCGCTATGGCGCGATCGCAACAGCCAGATTCCGCCTCTTCTCAGTTCTATTTCGCCCTTGCCGATTTGAGTTTTCTCGATGGGGATTACGCCGTCTTTGGTAAAGTGACTAGCGGTATGGACGTGGTAGACAAAATTCAACAAGGCGATCGCATTGACTCTGCTAAGGTGACTGAAGGCAGTGACAAGCTGAAAAACGGTGGCAAATAATTAATCTCTGGGCGCACGCCGTGCGCCTACTCTTAACCCTCACCCCAAAGCGTGGAAGTTGTTGTCACAGGTATTAGTCTCATTTCCAGCTTGGGAAAAAGCTTAGAAACTAGCTGGGAAAACTTAATACTCGATCGCATCGGCATTAGCTTACAGCAGCCTTTCCCAGAACTAGCGGCTCGACCTCTAGCACTGATTGACGAGCAGCCGACACATGCGATCGAGTTAACTCAATTAGCAGTAGCAGCTGCTCTAAAAGATTCAGGCTTAGAATCACCTTTACCAGACTGCGGGGTAGTCATCGGTTCTAGCCGCAGCCAACAAGCAGTTTGGGAAGAGCTGATAAAGTCAAAAGTTGAAAGTCAAAAGTCAAAAGTTGCTTCAACTCCCGACTCCCGTACGGGCGGGTTTAGAAACCCGTCCCTACCCACTCCCGAATTCTCAGAAACTCTGCCAAATGCGATTGCCACAGTAGCAGCAAGACAAATTGGGGCAACAGGTATAGTATCGTCCCCAATGGCAGCATGTGCGACGGGGATTTGGGCGATCGCTCAAGGGAGTTTATTAATCAAAACTGGGCAATGTCACCGGGTAATCGTTGGTGCAGTGGAAGCGCCGATTACCCCCTTAACTTTGGCTGGATTTGGGCAGATGGGCGCGTTGGCAACTACTGGCGCTTATCCATTCGATCGCCATAGAGAAGGATTGGTGTTGGGGGAAGGCGCATCTGTACTAGTACTGGAATCAGCACGAGCAGCCCAGCAGCGTGCGGCAAAAATTTACGGTCGCGTTCTAGGTTTTAGCTTGACAAACGATGCTTCTCATGCTGCTCAGCCAGAACCAACGGGGAAAAGCGCGATCGCCGCAATCAAACAATGTTTGGAGCGCGGCAATCTCACACCACAAGACATTGATTACATTCACGCACACGGTACGGCGACTCAGCTGAACGACAAGCGCGAAGCCCAAATAATTCAATATTTGTTTCCTCATAAAGTTCCCATAAGTTCTACAAAAGGAGCCACGGGGCATACTCTGGGAGCTTCGGGAGCAATTGGTGCAGCATTTTGTTTGATGGCATTACATCATCAGATATTACCGCCATGTACGGGACTGCGATCGCCCCAATTCGATCTCGATCTAATCGTCACGTCGCGAAAAGCAGCACTCAGGCACGCACTCTGTTTGAGTTTTGGCTTTGGCGGACAGAATGCTGTTTTAGCTTTGGGAAAATAGGAACAAAGAGATTCGTCACGAGCGACATTTTTCTGTCACATTTATATATCACTTTAGAGATAAAAAACGATTACAGCGAAACCAATATGAAAGCAAAAACTTATGGTTGGATCAAGGGAGTAGGCAGCGCGATCGCCCTATTAACCATTGCAAGTTGTTCTGTGACACAACAACCTAACGCCTCTACGACTGCACAAACGACATCGCCCAATTTATCATCGAGCAATCTTAACGTATCTGACAGTGAGAATGTTGCTGTTGCTCGGGGCATTCAAAAAACAACTGTAGCAGAAGGCTTAGACCATCCGTGGAGCCTTGCATGGCTACCAGATGGAGCGATGTTAATCACCGAGCGATCGGGACAATTGCGAATTATGCGGGACGGGAAGCTCGATCCAACACCGATTGCAGGAGTTCCCGAAGTCCTTACGGGCGGACAAGCTGGTTTGATGGAGATCTCAGTTCATCCGCGCTTTGCTGAAAATCGCTTAGTCTATCTAACATATTCCCACGGCACAGAGCAGGCAAACCGCACCCGCCTCGCCCGCGCTACATTTGACGGGAAAAGCTTGAGCAATCTGCAAGTTATTTTTGAGGTTTCCCCAACTAAGTCTGGTCTGCAACACTTCGGTTCGCGCATCGTCTGGCTGCCTGACAGTACTATGCTATTGGCGATCGGTGATGGTGGCAACCCGCCAATTCAACTCAACGGCGAACCGATTCGCCAACAAGCGCAAAACCGCCGCAGTCGTCTAGGTAAAATTGTGCGGCTCAACGATGACGGTTCGATCCCACAAGATAACCCCTTTGTGAAATCTACTGATACTGAGCCTGCAATCTGGAGCTACGGACATCGCAACATTCAAGGCTTGAGCTTCGATCCAGCGAATAACCGTGTATGGGCAACAGAACACGGTTCGCAGGGTGGTGATGAAGCCAATCTCGTGCAAGCAGGCGGAAATCATGGTTGGCCGATCGTCACGTATAGCCGCGAATATAGCGGAGAAGAAATCACTAAAGAGCGATCGCGCCCTGGTATGGTAGATCCCAAACTGGTATGGACACCAGCAATAGCACCTTCGGGTCTAGCATTCTATAGTGGGGGCAAATTCCCGCAATGGCAAGGCGATTTATTCGCAGGTGGACTCGTTTCCCAAGATGTGCGGCACATTGACTTAGATGCTCAGGGTAATGTGGTCAACCAGCAGGCGATCGAGATCGGTCAGCGCGTGCGCGACGTGCGCCAAAGTCCCGAGGGACTGCTGTATGTCTTGACGGACGATAACAACGGGCATTTGATTCGTCTCGAACCTACTGGAGGATAGGCAAGCTAAAAATATAGTGTTTCCCATGTAGGCGTAATACATGCGTAGGGGCGCACAGTTGTGCGCCCTTACAGATCTATGTACCTCATTCGACTGAGAATAGCTATAGCAACCGAAACACAAAAATCAAAACTGTAGAATCATGAATTCAATCGATCTAGCATTTGCTCCTGCTCTAGAACAAGCACGGCTAATTCGACATAAGGAAGTTTCGCCACTGGAGTTAGTGCAGCTTTATTTAGAACGAATTGAACAATTCAATCCGCAGTTAGGTTGCTATTTTACGGTGATGGCAGAAATGGCGATCGCCCAGGCACAAACTCAGACAGAAATGCTAGCTGGCACTCAAGATCCGGCTGAGTTACCGTCTTTTTTTGGCGTACCGATCGCCATTAAAGATATGAATCCCGTGGCTGATGTCCCTTGTAGTTATGGCAGTCCAGCACTGCGCGATCGCGTCGCGACTTACGATGATGCAGTGGTAACAAAAGTCAAACAAGCTGGGTTTATCATTTTGGGAAAAACCGCCACTTCTGAATTGGGTTCTTTTCCCTATGCCGAACCGACAGGATTTCCTCCCGCCTGCAATCCTTGGAATCCAGAATATACACCAGGAGGTTCTAGTGGTGGGTCGGCGGCGGCTGTAGCCGCAGGATTGTGCGCGATCGCCCAAGGTTCTGATGCAGGTGGCTCGATTCGCGGTCCCGCCTTCTGTTGTGGTTTAGTAGGCATCAAACCAGCACGGGGACGGGTCTCCTATGCACCATTGGGAGATCAATTAAGTGGTGTCGCCGCAAACGGTCCTATTGCCCGTACTGTCTCCGATGCTGCTGCCTTACTCGACGTAATGTCGGGATACGTGACGGGAGATCCGTATTGGTTGCCAGCACCAAATTCCTCTTTCTTGGCTGCTACGATGCGATCGCCCGCTCGCCTGCGCATTGCTTTTACCAACTCGCTACCCCAAATTGGCACGGCAGATCCAGTCTGTCAACAAGCGGTTTTGGGTACGGTGAGGCTATTGGAAGCAATGGGGCATCAAATAGAAGAAGGCTGTCCTGACTTTACGGGATTAATCGAGCCATTTACTGCTGTGTGGCAAGCAGGCGTAGCTTATGCTGGACTACCAAAAGAAATCTTGCAACCAATGAATCAGTGGTTGCTCGAACAATCGGGATCGGCGGGGGATTATCTCCGTGCTGTCGCGCAGGTACAAGTTATTGCTAGACAGATTGTGGCATTTTTCGACTCAGTAGATGCGCTAATCTTACCTACATACATGCATCCACCCATTCGAGTCGGCGAGTGGGCAGCATTAAGCCCGGAAGAGACACTACAAAAAATCATTAATTGGGTCGCTCCCTGCCCGCCTTTTAATGCTAGCGGACTACCTGCGATCGCTATTCCTACTGGTTTTGCGCCTAACGGTTTACCTATCGGCATTCAAATCGTCGGTCGTCCTACAGATGAAGCTACCATTATTGCGATCGCCGCTCAACTCGAAGTCGATAAATTCTGGAGCCAGCATCGTCCGGCTATTGGTAATGAATAAGTCAACTAGAATTCGGAATTCGGAATTCGGAATTCGGAATTACGGTCAGTAGGTCGCAGTCCCCACTACTGACTCTTATACCACTGAAATCTTCGATTTCAGTCGGAGCCTGTACTCTTTTAATTGCGAATTGCGAATTGTTTTGGTCAAAAGTCAAAATTCACGCACTACTCACTACACCCCACACCCCACACCCCACAACCGCATCAACACGCACTGCGACCACTTTCCCACCAACTACCAACTACCAACAACCCATTACCCACAATGTAATATTTCTAGTTCGATATGGGCATCTTATATTAGAGACGAATTAGAAGCATTTATGACTAGTAGTGAAGATACGCTGCGGGCTTTGCGTGCAGCCTTACTTGTTTCGCCCGATAATCTGCCACTCCGTCAACATTTAGCGGAGATTCTGATGGAATTAGGGCAATTTGAGGAGGCAGAACAAGAGTATCGCCTTGCTCTGTCATTAATGCCTGAAAACCATTTTCTACAATTCAATTTGGCTTCTGCTTTTTATCACCAAGGCAAAAATTCACAAGCAATGGTGCTGGTCGAACGGCTGCTGAAAAGCTCTGAACCTCCAGCCATCGTGCATTTATTCTACGCTCGTTTGCTACTCCACGCTGGCGATGCTACCAATGCATCCGTACATTTCCATATAGCTATTGCACTCGATCCAGAAATGAACGATCCTATCTTAGCGGAGCGGCTTGGTAATGCTGGTGTAGCCACTGAAAAAATTTCTATTTTAGAGTACAAATCGCCAGAATCTAAATCTTCAGAATACAAAATACCGGAGTACGAATTAGATGTTAGTACTGCGGTTGAAGCACCCATAGAACAACCATCAATTACTTTTCAAGACGTTGGTGGTATGGATGCCATTAAGGAAGAAATTCGACTAAAAATTGTTCATCCATTAGCGCATCCAGAAATTTATCAAGCTTACGGTCAACGAATTGGGGGAGGAGTATTAATGTATGGTCCCCCTGGTTGTGGTAAAACTTATTTAGCCAGAGCTACAGCTGGAGAAATTAAAGCAAGATTTTTATCTATAGGTATCAATGATGTCTTGGATATGTGGCTGGGGAGTAGTGAAAAGAACTTACACGAATTGTTTGAGCAGGCACGACGATCTAAGCCTTGCGTGCTTTTTTTCGATGAAGTCGATGCTCTAGCAGCCAAACGCACTGATATGCGATATAGTAGCGGTCGCCAAATTGTCAATCAGTTTCTTGCCGAATTAGATGGTGTAGAAAGTCCTAATGATGGCATTTTGATTTTAGCTGCTACTAACGCTCCCTGGCATTTAGATTCAGCCTTTCGCAGACCAGGACGCTTCGATCGCATTATGTTTGTTCCACCACCCGATCGCCACGCAAGAACACATATTTTGCGTATTCTCTGCCGTCATAAGCCAATTGAAGATATTGACTACGATTATTTAAGTAAAAAAACTGTCAACTTTTCTGGAGCAGATTTAAAGGCAGTTGTAGATTTAGCTGTAGACAGAAAGCTACAGTTAGCAATTAAGCAAGGTATACCTAAACCTTTAACAACTAGGGATTTCCTAGCCGCAGTCGAATTAATTCATCCTTCTGTTACGGAATGGTTTGCTACTGCTCGAAACTATGCTACTTATGCTAATGAAAATGGAATTTATGACGACATTTTGAATTATTTACAACAAATAAAAGATAAAAACAAGCTATTTTAAGTTTAATCTTTCTAAAGATTAGCTAAAATTTGTAGTAGGATGCGTTAATCAACGCGCCCTACCGGATATATGTAACGGCAATAATTTTTATGTTTGTAAATTTAGATAAAGCATTAATTTTAATCGAGCAATCGCGCTACAAATTAGCAACAATAGAAATTGAGCGCCAATTAGCGACCGATCCAAATAGTTCTTTTGCCCATACTTTGTTAAGTATATGCTTAATAGAAACGAATCGAGATCGAGAGGCAGCTCAAGCAGCAAAGCAAGCAGTATATTTGGCTCCTGATTTATCTGATACTCATTATAATTTAGCTAAGATTCTCTATATTCAAAAGCAACTTAAGTCAGCCAAAAAAGTAGTCCAAGAAGCGATTCGGTTAGAACCAGAAATTGCCGATTATTTTGCCTTATTGTCAGTCATTCAATTGGCACAAGGCGATCGCGATCGCGCATTATCCAGTGCGGAACAGGGGTTGAGCTTGGATGCCGAGCATGTGTTGTGTCTCAATCTTCGTGCTATGGCTTTACTACGCCTACGCCGCTATCAAGAAGCACAAACTACATTGGATGCAGCAATCTTTCAGGAACCCGAAAATTCAGCTGCTTATGCGATTAAAGGTTGGGTATATTTATATTGTCGGAATAGAGATTTGGCTGAACGATGTTTTCGCGAATCGTTGCGACTCGACCCCGAACAAGAACAGGCTCTCACGGGAATAGTAGAAGCTTTAAAACTGAGATACTCGCTCTATAATTTTGTATTTAACTATAAAAGCTTTTTAAGTCACATTAATATTTATCTGCGCATAGTATGTATTAGTATTTTTGTAATTTTGAGTTTATTTAATTGGCTCTTCTTACTAGTGCCACTTTCAATGTTACTATTAGAAACCACTCAAGCTTTGTTTAACCTACTGCTCAGATTTGACACCCAATGGCGATCGCTCCACGTCCCCTCGCATTAATTCTGCTGGTGCTTACGGTAGCATGAAGGAATCGGCAGCGCGATCGCATCGCGTTGATATCTATTCCACATCGCGGGAGAATACCCATGCCACCGAGAATTACCGATCCAGTTGCATGGCAACAGGCAGAACTCTTAATGCAACCTGCGTTCATTCGCATCATCGACCACATTCGCAAGCATTTAGATGAATCAGCATGGCAGGGGACTTACGAGAACGTATTAATCTGGTCTCCAGACACGACAGAGGAAATGAAAACTAGGGTGATCTTGCTATTGCAAGAGTTAGATGGCGCTTCTCCAGAACGCACGGCAGAAATAGAACAGGCGATCGCCAACCTTCCGACTCCCCAGCCAGGATATCAGTTATCTCTACAAAACCAAGACCAACAGTATAATTTCGATCTGTGGGAACTGTGCTATCAGGTTTGCTTTCAGCAATACAATGCAGACTTGACATCCAGTCATAGTTCGGTAGAAATTGACACTAGCTTGATTGATGAAACTGGCGAGGTAGACTGGCAGCGTTTAGATACTAAAGCAGGTGCAGCAGTCGAACAAGTCTTTAGTAGTTTACCGAAGATTTAGTGAGGAGTGAGGAGTCAGGGGTGAGGAGCGAGTATTAAGTAGTGAGTAATGAGTAGTGAATTTTGACTTTTAACTTTTAACTTTTGATTTCCCCATTACCCATTACATAAAAATATGATGAAAGAAAAGTTACAGGTAGTTCAAGCGGCAGCAGGAGCGGTTTTTGAAGAAATTGCCGGAGACAAAATTCCGGTGAGTTTTGCTAACGATGTAGCAGCCATGCAAGCAGTAAGGGAAGGGGTAGCAATCTGCGATCGCTCCCACTGGGGTATTATCCGCGTTACTGATGAAGACCGCATTCGCTTTTTACACAACCAAAGTACCAACGATTTTCAAATTTTAAAACCAGGGCAAGGCTGCGATACGGTTTTTGTCTCTTCCACTGCCCGCACGATCGACTTAGCAACGGCATACGTGACTGAAGACGCAGTACTGCTGATCGTTTCTCCTAATCGCCGTCAGTATTTGATAGATTGGCTCGATCGCTATATCTTTTTTGCCGATCGCGTCCAACTAGAAGATGTAACTGGCGAAACTGCTATTTTCAGTCTGCTTGGCACTAAAAGCGATGAAATTTTGGCACAACTGGACTTAAGTTCGATTATCGGTCAAGCATATGCTAACCACCAGCTCGTTCAACTCCAAGATGTAGAAATTCGGGTAGCGGTTGGGAGTGGTTTAGCCATACCTGGGTATACCCTAATTGTGCCAGCAGACAAAGCGGCGATCGTTTGGAATCACCTCGTAGAAACTGGTGCAGTCCCTCTAGGCGATCGCGTTTGGGAACAATTGCGGATCGAACAAGGTCGCCCCGTCCCCGATAAAGAACTGACTGAAGATTACAATCCCTTAGAAGCAGGCTTGTGGCAAACTATTTCTTTCAATAAAGGTTGCTATATCGGTCAAGAAACAATTGCGCGTCTGAATACTTATAAGGGAGTCAAACAACACCTATGGGGAATTCGCCTTAACGCTCCAGCCGCGCCAGGTAGCATTATTACTGTAGGTGAGGAAAAAGTAGGTATCCTCACTAGCTATACCGATACTGATAAGGGTAGCTTTGGACTGGGTTACATCCGTACTAAAGCTGGTGGTGTTGGTTTACAAGTTAAAGTTGGAGAAGCTACAGGCGAAGTCGTTGACGTTCCTTTCTTAACCCGTAGTCCCGATCGCAGTGATTCTAGTACAGATGCAATACATTCGTAGGGGCGCACAGCTGTGCGCCCCTACAAATCCTAATATTCATTGCGCCCCTACAGATCCTAATATTCATAAGGATTTTGGGGTTCGGGAATTTTCTTGGGGGCAGCATTGGCTTGAATAGTTAATTGGCGTTTATCTTTTAAAGTTTCGGTGATCATTTGTCCTTCCACCTCCAGCCAAGTATCGGGCGGATAAGCCTGACGATCTTCCGTCAATTTAACTGGCAACCCTACCGGATACGCATCAGCGGCGCAGCAGGTAATGACAAACCGCGAAAGGAGCAAGTAATTAGGTGGAAATTCCGGCGGATGGATCGCAAATCCTTGCACCTTGACTTTTTGACCTGTATATGCATCAGGTTCGGGATAAACATTCAGCGTCCGCACCCAATCTAACAGCGATCGCTCCTCTGGTTTGACAGAACCGTGAAAGGCTTGGGGTTGGGAACGGGTAGCAGCGAGAAAGTCTGTCACCCCCCTTTGCATGGCGGTTTGGCTGGCAAAAACGCGGGGAGTGAAAATCAACCCGGCGATCGCAGTTACCAATAGCAAAATACTGCTAAAACCAGGCGGAAGCAAACTGATATGACGCACTGGCAATATGCGGCGTTGACGCAGGAGCTGCCAAGCTTTTAAACCTGCTACACTTAAAAATCCAATTCCCCCAGCAATAACCAACCAAAAATAATCGGGGTGAATTAATAAATTTAGCTTACCAGTCAGCCAGTATTTCAGCATCAAACTGCCCCAAGCAGCGATCGCAAATACTTCTAACCAATTGTAAATTTTAGACTTTTGATTCATGTAGTAGTAATTGGTAGTTGGTAGTTGGTAGTTGGTCACGCACTACGTATTTAAATAACATATAAATTAACAAATAGAGTAAATAAAAATGTTAATTGAGCAACTAAGGCAAACAGATAAATAATTGCCCGGGGTTTAAAGATTGATAGCATTAGACCAATGCCTTTGAGGTCGATCGTGGGTCCAAAGATTAAAAAGGCTAGTAACGAACCGCTGGTAAAAGTGGAGGCAAAGGATAGGGCAAAGAATGAATCTACTGTAGAACAAATTGATACAACTGCTGCTAAGAGCATCATGGTGAGGATAGAGGTAATTTCGCCACCACCAAGATTTAAAATGACCTCGCGGGGAACAAAAACTTGAATTAATGCCGCGATCGCGCTGCCAATGACTAAAACAGAACCGAGTTCGCGTAGTTCTTGAATGGTGTTATCTAATAACAACCGTAAGCGTTCTGATAATGGTTTAATTGGCGTGGCTGCTGCTAAATTTGCCTGTAACACAGATGCATCTAACCTAATTGGATCTCCCGTTCCTGATAGCCAAAATGTACCCGATTGTAATAAGTCGGATGAGGTTTTCTTCTTATCTTTTTGCGGCTGCTGTTTTGGTTGCCAAGCTGCTGCTAAAGCTGGTTGTAATAGGGGACGCAGATCTTTTTGAACGCTGAATACCCAACCGATAATAGTGGCGATCGCTAATGAAAATACGACTCGTAAAACGACAATTTCTGGTTGATCGCGAAATGCCGTCCATGTTGCCCAAATGACAATCGGGTTGATCGTTGGTGCTGCTAATAAAAAGCCAATTGCTACGGGTGTAGGCACTCCCTGCATCAACATTCGTCTTGCCACGGGGACGTTACCGCACTCGCACACGGGAAATAAAAATCCTACCATGCTACCAACCAAAGCACCTAACAGGGGGTTTTTGGGTAGTTTCGCAATTAACTTGCGTTCGTCTACAAATAGCAACAGTATCCCAGAGAATAACACCCCCAGCAGCAAAAACGGCATTGCCTCGACAAGCAAGCTGAGGAACAGGGTAAAAGCATTGTTAAGCTGTTGGTTCATGCGTTGCGTAGCAGAAAGCGTTGTCGATTAGCAAACATCTGCCAAGCCATTGTAGCTAGATTTATTGACGCTACGGAATACAAACATCAGGCGCGCATAAACCTGAAAATTCCATTGTATTTACGGTCAATGTATCTAATGCTACCCGCTTAATCGCATGGTTATTCGTATCGGCGACGTACAAGTAAGCACCAAAAATACTCAGTCCAGAAGGCTCGTTAAAGCAGCTATTTTGACCTTGAGCATCGTGTAAACCCGCTACCCCTCCCAATATAGTTTGGCAATTACCGCTATGAGGACTGACTAATTTAATTTTGTGATTGTAAGTATCGGCTACCCACAAGAAATTTTGCGCAGATTCTACCCCTAAACAATGCTGGAGTCGCACGTCAGCACCAGTTCCATCGACATCGCCAAAACCGAATAATTCGCCACTCCCGCAGATTGTCCGTACTTGAGGATCGAGCATTAAGCCAATACCGCGAATGGAACTACCTTCACTGTCAGCAACGTATAATTCTCTACCATCAGTGGTAATTCCACTCGGTTGCGCAAAAGCCGAATCTGCGACTAAACCATCCAAACACGCTTCAGCACCTGTACCTGCGTAAGTTTGCAATATGCCTTTTTCTAAATCCATTTGCCAGATTTGATGATTTCCCGCCATCGCAATGAAGAGATAATTCTTCAGCATCGTCAAATCCCAAGGGGAATTTAAAGCTGTTTTTTGACCAATCCCACCATAAGGACGGATATTACGACTTTGTTCTCCGGTTCCGGCGATGGTTTCTACACGCTGTAACTGTAAGTTGATGCGGCGAATCGCGTGATTTTCGGTATCGGCTAGGTAGAGTAACTGGTTTTCATCATCCAATACCATGCCTTGGGGGGCAAAAAATTGCGCTTGGGTAAAGTCTCCATCGGTTAACCCAGGTTTTCCCGTACCTATGACGTGGAGAATTTCTCCATCGAGGGTACTCCAAATAATGCGGTGATGTCCTGAATCAGCGATGAATAATCCAGTGGCAGTCGCCAATACTTTACCAGGAAATGCTATGGGTGTAGTTAAGGGTTGTCGTTGTTTTTCTAAAATTAGACTGAGTTCTTGAGATGCGATCGCACCTTTATCTCGATACTCTTGAATTAGTTTGGCAATTAATTCATCTAAAACTGCCCGATTTCCTTCCCCCGCAGCAGAGCTAATGACGTACCCTTCTGGGTCAATTATCATTAGCGTAGGCCACGCACGCACTGCATATTGTTGCCACACCTGAAAGCCAGTGTCAACTAAAACTGGATGCTCGATGTCATACCGCAGGATGGCTTGACGAATATTCTCGACTTCTTTTTCGTTATCGAATTTAGCCGAGTGAACGCCAATAACCGTGAGGCTGTCCTTATACTTCTGTTCTAAATATTTCAAATCTGGCAGAACGTGCAAGCAGTTGATACAGCAATAAGTCCAAAAATCGAGAATGACAATTCTACCTCTGAGTTGTTGAAGCGATAGCGGCTTGTCGGTATTTAGCCAAGGCTGATTTTGAGGTAGTTCCGGCGCTCTCACCCGTACAGTCTTCATGTAAAGTCTTACTCGACAATAACGGCGTTTAACGATTCTAACGGAATGCTGAAGACGTAGTAGATGACTCCCATGCCACCAATATGGCGTAGAAGAATACAAAAAATCTGTTTTGGAAGCAACGATTTGTCGATCGGAATATAGTACGATAGGAAAGCTGCTTTAAATTACGGTATATCGGGCGATTTTATTGTGTATGGATATTGCTCTTACCCTTGGTGTTCTGGGACTAGCCATAGTTTTCTTCATTTTTGAATGGCTCCCTGTAGATATTACCGCGATCGCGACAGCAGTTGTACTCATGCTACTGGGATTAATCACCCCAGAAGAGGGGATAGCTGGCTTTAGTAACTCTGCAACCATTACGGTATTAGCAATGTTCATCCTCAGTGGTGGGATCGAACGCACAGGTGCAATTCAAATTGTCAGCGATTTTCTACTGCGGCGAGGGGGGAAAAATCCGACACGGCAGATTTTTGTTTTAGGGGCGATCGTTGGTCCGATTACCGCTTTCCTCAACAATACAGCAGTAGTTGCCGTTTTTATCCCAATTGTGGAGGAATGGAGTAGAAAGCGGAATATTTCTGTCTCCAAACTGCTCATACCGCTGTCCTACGCTACGGTTCTAGGCGGAATGATTACAGTTATTGGCACTTCGACAAATGTTGTCGCCAGCAGTTTGTCAAAAAAGTTGGGATATGGAGAATTTAGTTTATTCCAATTTACCCCAGTAGGATTAATTACATTTGCGATTGGCTTAGTCTATCTTGCCTTCGCCGCACCTAAGCTACTACCAGACCGAAAAAAGCCAGCTGCGACTCCGGCGATCGCCAACTACGGATTAAAAGATTACTTTAGTGAAGTTGTTGTCGCGCCACGCTCCAATTTAATCGGACAAACTTTACGTTCTAGCCAGATCGAGCAGCGATTCGATATTGACGTAGTGGAACTCTTTCACAACAGTCGCCGTTATACCAAACCTGTAGCAGATAAAGTGCTAGCGGGTGGCGATATTATGATCGTGCGCGGTAATCGCAGCGACGTACTCAAAATTAGAGATGAGCGGGGGATTGAAATCTTACCAGAAATCGAATTTCAGCAAGAATTCCCAACATCTGAGTTAAGTTCGGAAAATCGAGCTATTTCTGAAGCTTTGATAATTTCCAACTCTAGTTTGATTGGCTCTACGCTCAAAGAGTTACAGTTTCACCAGCGTTACAACCTCACAGTACTGGCAATTCGACGCAATGAGGAAATCATTCGCGATCGCTTGGGTAAAGTCAGATTGCAATTTGGCGATGTCTTACTATTACAAGGTGCAAGAGATAGTTTTATCGGACTGCAAAATAGTGCAGATTTACTAGTGGTAGAACCGCGAGAGGTGGAAACGCTGCGCCGAGACAAAGCCGCGATCGCGATCGCGATTGGCTTAGGTGTAGTTATTACTGCTGCTTTTGAGTGGATACCAATTTTAGTCAGTTCCTTGGCAGGAGTTGTCTTAATGGTAGCGACTGGAGTGTTAAAGCCAAGAGAGATCTATCGGTCGGTACGTTGGGATATTATCTTCCTACTAGCCGGACTCATTCCCCTCGGTACGGCGATGGATAATTCAGGTGCAACCAAGTGGTTAGCGGGTGGTTTAGCATCGCTCGGCGGTCAATTCTCTGGTTTTTGGTTACTAGTCTGCTTTTACATTGCCACAACCGTACTCACAGAGATTCTATCTAACAATGCTGCCGTGGTGCTGATGCTTCCAGTTGCGGCTAATGTAGCAGAAACCTTGAGTCTCAATCCGTTTGCTTTTATGTTTGTCGTGACATTTGCTGCTTCTAACAGCTACCTCACACCAATTGGTTATCAGACGAATACGATGGTTTACGGTCCTGGCGGCTACAAATTCCTCGATTTTACCAAGGTAGGAGCGCCACTAAATTTAATTTTGACATTTCTGACACCTTTACTCATTGCTTGGCTGTATGGCGTGAACCAGCTGCCTGTAGATTAGTTTTTTTTGTAAGGTGAGCGTTGCCTACCCTACAAATGAATTTCTTTTTTGAGGCAGCCTCTAGCAAAGCATGACCGTATCCTTGTCCGCGCCAAGTTTCATCTATCCATAAAATATCGATATACAACCACTGCCAATAAGTCGAACCAATCAACCCGCCAGCCAGACGATCGCCTTCATTTCGTAAAAAGATAGCTAACTGCTGGAAATGTCCCTCACCTGCGCGATCGCGATTAAATGCCAGCAGTTGTTGCAAAATAAATTCTATGTCTTCAGGATGCGGCTTCTCAGTTATGTCCATCCTAAGCGGCTGTTTCACAAAAATTCATCCTAATTAAAAAAGTTTAGCGTGCGTACAAATAGACTGTATCATCGCAAATAGAAGTAAAAAACTGTGACTCATTCAGAGATTTGTCGTATGTTGCGCTCGTAAATCATATAAACAGTCACTTTCAAACACTTTCGTTAAAAAATGGGCAAATTTTACCCCCTCCTAGTCAGTGGTATTAGCATTCTGTGCTTTCTAGCTCAGATAACTCCACTACAAGCCCAAACGTTGATAAAAGTTAAAAGTCAAAATTCAAAATTCAAAATTAATTCCGAATTCCGAATTCTCCCAACTTCCCAAGTTTCCCAATTATCCGACGTGCAACCCGATGACTGGGCAAGTCGAGCGTTGCAATCTTTAATCTCGCGCTATGGAATAGTTACAGGCTATCCGAATGGGAAATTTCTCGGCAATCGTGCTTTGAGTCGTTACGAATTTGCGGCGGCTTTGAGTGCGGTGGTACGGCAATTGGAGGGAGCGATCGCTAATGGTAAGCCAGTACAAGCAACTCAAGATGATTTAGCAACTCTCGAAAAACTTCTGCAAGAGTATACTGCGGAATTAAAAGCTTTACAAAGCCGTTTAGATTCCCTGGAAGCTCGAAGCGCCGTACTCCAAGCACATGAGTTTTCCACAACGACTAAACTTGCAGGTCAAGTTATCTTTGCAATTAATGGGGGTGGCTTTGGCGGCGATTCCCTTCGCGACCCTACAGGTACGGAAATTGCCGATAATAATCCTGTTACTACGTTATTTTACAGGACTCAGTTAGATTTTGATACGAGTTTTTCTGGTACTGACTTACTCAAAATTCGTTTGGATACTGGTAGTAACGGCAACCGCGATAATGCAGCCGGAGTATTAGAACCTAATTTCGGCAGCGGACTTGATTTCTCGACCAGATCATCTCGAAATGGAGAATTGGGGCTGGGTCGGCTTTACTACAGCTTTAGCGCCGCTAAAAATCTCCAAATTGTTTTAGGGACTGCGATCGCACCTACAGATTATCTCGATCGCAATCGTTATGCTAATCGCAGTTTTGTTGATTTTTCGACTCAAGCACTGGTTAACAACTACCTTCTCTTTCCGATTGACGAGCAAGGTGCTGGGGCGGTTGTTAACTGGCAAGCGAACGAGTTTTTTACATTACGGGCAATGTATCTTGCGGCAGACGCTGAAAATTCTGGCAGTCGCGATGAGGTTGAAGGTGTATCGGCTTTAACAAGGCTACTCTACCCAGATGAGGGTGGAGATCGCGGTTTATTTGGCAATCCTTATCAGGGGACGGTTGAGTTAGAATACTCTCCTAACCCAGGTTTTACTCTACGCTTGCAGTACAGTGGTGGAAATACGTTCGATCGCCATTTCGATGTATTGGGAGCGAATGTCGAACTCAATTTATCGCGCCAACTTGGAGTTTTTGGGCGTTATGGCTACGGTAGCTATGACAATACTATTTTTGGAGATCTCGAACCGTCTTACTGGATGGTGGGGATATCGTTGCGCAATTTACTACTACCTGGCGCTGTAGCGGGAATTGCGGCAGGTCAGCCTTTTGTGGAAAATGCTGTAGGGGATGCGACTCAAACAAACTTTGAAGCCTACTATAACTTTCCCCTAAATGAAAATCTAGCGATCGCTCCTTTAGTTCAAGCGATCGCCAACCCTAGCAATCAAGCAGATAATGGCACAATTATTACTGGTACTCTCCGCACCGTGTTCTCTTTTTAAAAACGCAACCCAAGATAGCAATCTCTAGCGTTTGTTCTCAACTTCTGCTTGAGCCTCATCCATAGCTGCTTTTTTGTTCGGCTCGTTAGTGTCAAATGTTACTTTAGTTTGCTTGGCTTTGAGGTTGAGGACTTCAGGAATCTTTTTGGGCAGCGTCTTGATATTTTCTAGCCCGGTATCACCTATTCTTCTACCTGGCGCATCTCCCAAATCTTCAGCTTTTTCTTGAATGCGCTTGACAGTATCAGGAGTGACAGGGTTGTATTCTCCCGTTGCAGATTCTACAGCGTTTGCTTGGAATGCTGGCAGTGCGACAAATAAAATCGTTGCTAAAAATACGGTAACGATTCGACGCAAGCCCATGTGCTTCAACTTATCAACTACTTGCTTCATTTGAATCCTCCAATGATTTTGATTACTAAAATTAGCGTTTCTTTAGAGTAAAAACTTTTAGAAACACAATTGCTAAGGTTGCTAACAATAAGCGCTCCTTAATTGCTTTGTTTTAATTTTAGTTTTCGGATCGATCTTGCCGTAGGAGGCGATCGCATATCTTCTCTCTTGAGTAGGAGTTTTGAGCGAATGCCATAAATGAGTGAATTTAACTTTAGTTAGACTTGGAGAGCGTTAAAATACTTCGTAGGTTTTGATTCGATCCCCCCAACCCCCGATGAATTGGGGGGCTAAGAACGATTCTGTCTTTTTTGTTGAAAAAAGGGGCTAAGAACGATTCTGTCTCCCCCTTTTTAAGGGAGATTAAGTAAGTACAATCTTGTCTCCCCCTTTTTAAGGGGGATTGAGGGGGACTTTTCCTTACCTCTCTAGATTCAATTCCCTTCCCCTGACTTGAGTTGCCATAAGTAAGGTAGAATTGGTTCTATTTTGTATTTGTTCTTAATAAGACTATCGCGCACTGGTTCTGTACAATCTCCATAAATAAAGATATCGCCAGAATTTTGTGGTATCTCTTTTAAAGGAGCGATATCAACTAATCTTAATCGAACTTTTGGTTCTAATAAGTAGCTCAGGGAAAGTAAATTACCATTGTTGATGCAACCGTTAGTAGAAACTATGAGAGGATTATTTGCTCTATTGAGAAAGCTAGCTACTTGAGGATTACTATAACTAATTTCTTTAATCCACCAGGTATTAGCTTGGGAACTCAGCGTGCAAGATATGATTCCAGCCAAAATGAGTAAAGTTGCGATCGCTTGCCAAATTCTGCGAGACAATAATCTCGATTGACTAATTTTTTGACTCAATAAGTAAGCAACAGCTAGCTGAATACTTAAATAACCAGGAAACAAATAACGAGGCACGATCGATCTTTGTCCACCTTTAATGATATCTGGTATCAGTAGTGGTAGCGTGGTTGCAGCCATTAAGGTAATAATAAATAGCCAAATCCTCAAAGGTGCGTGACGTATTGTGAAATAAAATGCATAAACTATTAGAAGTAATACTAGGAAGTAGACAATCAAAAATTCTGGATCTTTTTCCAAACCCAGATCGAAAAACACATGACCGATATTGAGTAGCCAGCGACGACTAAAAATGTCTGCGGGTAAAGCATTATTTGTCCATCCCGTCGTCATCTGAAACATGGAATAGTTCTGAATTAAGCTCAATATCCAAGGGGTAAAAAGTAATAAGCTCAAACCCGAGGAGAGAAGATAAGCGATCGCTCTTTTGCTCAACCTAAATTTTTCAATTATGAAAACGTAAACTCCATGACCGACAGCTACTAATCCAGACAAGAAAAAAGTATAAAAACTAGTTGCTAAAGCGAAGGCATATACAATCCAAATCCTTGTTTGATTCAATCGGATTGCCCTGAGTAAAGCGGCACTCGATCCTAGAATTGTCACCGTCCATAAAGCGTATTGTCTTGCTTCTTGAGCAAATAAAACATGCACCGGAGAGACTGCTAAAAGCGCGATCGCCATCCATGCTATGAGAGACGATTGGAACAATTCTAGACACAACCAATACAAACAAGGAAATACTAAGAAGCTAAATAAAATGCTTAAACTTCTAATTATCGTAATACTATTGCCAAACAATTTTACCCAAAATCTCAACAAAACATAATACAAAGGTGGATGTTGAGAGTCTTCTATAGCAAGAGAATGAATTGTATCTTTTAATTGGCTTCCAGGTTTGAAACGTTGAAACGTTTGCAAGTATTTAATACTGCTGTCTCGATGAGCGTATGCTCCTTGAGAGAATTCTTTCATCGTGTAGCCAGCAATTCTTAAAGAAGTATAAGCTTCGTCGTGCCAATAAACTTTTTTATCGATATTTGTAACTCGAAAAGCTATTCCTACACACAAAATAATTATAAATAGTAAGCGCAGCCATTTAAAATTGAATTTACGATACTTCGCCATAAAGCATTAATATTGTTAGATAAAAACAATTGCACGGTAAAATTTAGAATTTCAAACGTAAGGTGGGCATTGCCCACCCTACTATAAAGGAATTCTCAAGGTTTATTTAGGTTACAATAGCTAATATTTCAAAAGAAAAGCTCTGTGTCAAAGGGAAGCACTCCAGTATATATCAGACGTTGCTATCCTTAATTAGTCTAAAATGCCCTTGATAAGACTGAGATCGACGAAGCAATGAACAGCCAATATCCAATCCCAGTAGTCATCAATGGTGCTGCGGGCAAAATGGGACGCGAAGTTGTCAAAGCAGTTTCCCAAGCTACCGATCTGACCTTACTAGGGGCGATCGATCGCAACCCAGAGCATCAAGGTAAAGATGCAGGAGAACTAGCAGGTTTACCAGAACCATTGGAAGTTCCAATTACCGACCAATTAGAACCAATGCTGGCGATGGCGGGGCAAGAAAGGCAAATTGGGGTGATGGTAGACTTTACCCATCCGAGTACAGTGTATGACAATATCCGCTCGGCGATCGCCTATGGAGTGCGTCCAGTCGTCGGTACGACAGGTTTAAGTCCCGCACAGATTCAGGATTTGGCTGAATTTGCTGACAAAGCCAGTACTGGATGTTTGATGATTCCCAACTTCTCAATTGGGATGGTTTTGTTACAACAAGCAGCGGTTCAAGCCTCTCAATATTTCGATCACGTCGAAATTATCGAACTGCACCACAACCAAAAAGCTGATGCACCCAGCGGTACGGCATTGCAAACCGCGCAGATGTTAGCTGAGTTGGGGAAAACTTTTAACCCACCCCAGGTAGAAGAAACAGAAAAATTACCAGGTGCGAGAGGTAGCGTCGCAGCAGAAGGTATTCGCATTCATAGCGTCCGCCTACCAGGGTTAATCGCCCATCAAGAAGTCATTTTTGGCTCAGCGGGTCAAATTTATACTTTGCGCCACGACACGAGCGATCGCGCCTGCTACATGCCAGGAGTGTTGCTAGCGATCCGTAAAGTCGTCCAACTCAAATCCCTTGTTTATGGGTTAGAAAAAATATTGTAAAGAGTTGACAGTTAACCGTTAACGGTTAACTGTCAACAAAACCCTACTCCCCAGTGCCTCATGCTCGTCCCACTCACGCGCCAGAAGTTTGAACAACTCATTCCTCGTATTGCTACGGGCGATCAATATCGCTACGTTTGGGGAAAATTTTCTGACTTTTTGCGCCGATTGTTAGCTTCTGTTGTCGCTGTTGTCGTCGTGTTGTTGTTGCGATGGCTGTTGGGTGAGGGATTTGGGGGTTTGCTACTTCCCTTTGGGGTGGTTGGCGGTTTTTATTGGCTGTGGGGTCCCGTACTGTGGGCGAGTTTGCGTAACGCACAGTACCGCAAATACAAATACAGTGGTTTCTTTCGCGGCCGCATTTTGGATGTTTACATTTCAGAAGAGCTAATTGGGAGAGAAGAAACAGTTAACAATAAAGGCGAACTAGTCTATGTTGATAACTTAGAGCGCCGTCTAAATGTCGAAGTTGGAGATGAAACTGGTTTTTCCATCCAGGTACAAGTGCCACTGCGCCGCAGTCACAAAGGGATTGCCCGTCGTCAAGTGGCGGAAATGATCGTACTGTCAAATCGCGCTGATTTGAGCAATATTACCAAAGTGACCGATATTTACATCCCCAGCCGCGATATTTGGGTGAGTGACTATCCATTCTTGCAACGAGATGTCTTTGTGGAAGTCAGCAACCGCATCCGTCGCGATCGCTTAGAATCCGAAGAAGAATCACCTCGTACTCCGCGCCGTCCTCCTCAAAGAAAAGAACCACCTCAGCTACCGAGACAAGATCGGGAATGGTAGAAGGAAGAGAGCTGAGGGAGCTTCGCCTCAGCTCTCTTCTAGGGAGGTGTAAGCCAGCCAAGCCAGTTCTAGCAATCCGTCCAAAATTGCGGTGGCTACAGTAGCACCACCCTTGGAACCCTCCGTCCAAATTTGGGGTACGGCAAATTCCTGCAAGCGTTTTTTGGTCGCATCCACATCGACAAATCCCGCAGGCGTGGCAATTACCAAAGCTGGTTTGATTGCGCTAGCGGCAATTAAATCTATTAAAGTGGCTAATGCACTTTGGTCTTGACCGATCGCAAAAACTGCTTCGGGATAGCGCTGAGCGAGGTTTTCGATTCCCCAAGCTGTAGCAGTCTTATCTTTTTGCGGACGAGCGATCGCGTCTAAGCTGCAATAAAGGGGATTGGCAAAAGTGTTTTGAATCTGGGGTAAAATGCCCACTTGGATTGTCGGTACATCCACCACAATCGTACAGCGAGCAGCGATCGCCGCTGCTCCCGATTGCATTGCCGTTTGTGAGAAATGAATTAAATTCTTATACTCAAAATCGGCAGTCGCATAAATGACACGGCGGACGATCTCGTATTCTGCGGGAGAAAAGTCATAATCGCCAACCTCGCGATCGACGATCGCCAGATTTTGGGCATCAATCATCTGCCATTCCATAGAGAAAGGCTGGGAGCTAGGGACAGAGACCAGTTTAACAGTTATCAGGGAGCAGGGAGCAGGGACAAGGGGGACAAGGGGGACAAGGGGACAAGGAGGACAAGGGGGACAAGGGAGAATAATAACCAACTACCCATTACCCATTACCCATTACGTTTCCGAAGCAGAAGAACGCCCAAATATCGATGTGAGATATGCTACGAGCGCTCCAATCAGAAAGCCTGAGATATTGCGGATCAGAGGTAGCCATTCTGTAGTGCGCGTGACAACTGGTCCAATACCGAAAGCAATGAATAATATGCCCCACAACGGCGAGAAAATCAAAGCCCACTGCCAAGCTAGAGCTTGTCCTGGACGACGGGGTTGAGCGGCAAAACCACAAATTACGCCTCCCAGTGTTGATGTGATTAGGGTGAGAATCCACTGTTCTCTTGGTAGACCTGGAACGACGTTACAACCGCCTTTGACTAAACAGCCTTCAACGGATTCTAAAGCTCCAAGAATGGCGCGGTCTTCCCCATGTTCTCGCACGTAGTACAAATTACCAAAGCGGGTTTGTAGTTCGATCCAAAACGTGCGGGGGAGAAGTTCGTAAACTGCGTCGCCAACGCTAAAACTGAGAATGTTACCACCGCGAGAGTCGGCAACTAGAAGAATACTTTTGTCATCTAAACCCCAAAAGTTAATTACTGCTCTACCAGGAGTGCGATCGTATTGAGTTAAAACTCTCAGTTTCCAGCCAGTATCAGCGGCAAACTTATCTAAATCTGCTACGAGTTGTTCTTCCTGAATATCGGTAAAAGTCTTTGCTAGGTCAATGACCGGGGTAGGGCGATCGGGTAGCAGTTCTGGATTGTCATAAGCTAGGGCTGCTGATGGCTGCATCATCCAAACCAACCCTGCCAGAAAAAATGTTGTTACTAAAACCGGGATTCTTCGCCAAAATGAACGCTGCATGGGCAATTATAAGTTGTAGATCGGAGTCTCAAAATCGCTACTGTCGTAAGAATTATTATAATTAAGTCGCGTTTTTTTACATTTGTTTACTTTACTCTAATTTAGCGACCCCAAGCAAATCAATCGGAAGTCAAAAGTCAAAAGTCAGCAGTGATGGTAATGGGTAATGGGTAATGGGTAATGGGTAATGGGTAATGGGTAATGGGTAATGGGTAATGGGTAATGGGTAATGGGTAATG
>NZ_PYCI01000010.1:0-77887 GCF_003015105.1 Chroococcidiopsis sp. CCALA 051
GTACGATGCTGCGGCAAATTGCTAGTCCTAAACCAGTCCCGCCTTGATGACCGGAGTTAGAAGCATCGACTTGCTGAAAGCGTTCAAAAATTGATTCGAGTTTATCAGCAGGAATACCGCGTCCGGTGTCTTTGACTTGGATGTTGATGTTGGTGGACAATTGGTAATTGGTAGTTGGTAGTTGGTAGTTGGTAGTTGGTAGTTGATGGTTGGTTATTGCTGCTAGTCTCCTAGTCTCCTCTGCTCCTCTGCCCCTCTGCTCCTCTGCTTCCTTGTCCCCCTTGTCTCCCTTGTCCCCCTTGTCCCCCTCAGTTCCCTCAGCTCTCTTCTCCCTGCTCCCTAGTTCCGCACTCAGCCACACTGTAGATCCTGGGGAGGAAACTTTAATCGCATTGCTGAGTAGGTTAGTTAGTGTTTGTACGATTCGGTCTGGATCTACCCACAACTTTGTTGATACTGGTGTGACGCACAGATTAATTTCTGCTTTCTCAGCCATTGCTTGCATAACCTCTGCCGATTGGACGATCAACTCAGATGCATCGCAAAGCTGTTTGTGCATGATAACTTTGCCAGAATTGATCCGTTCGATGTCAAGGATGTCGCTAATGAGCCGGACTAAACGGTTGGTATTGTCAAACGCAATTTCTAACATCCGCTGCCGTTTGGCTGGTTGAGTCTCCAGAAAACCCCGCGCTAGCAAACCCAAAGCAGTACGAATTGAAGTGAGAGGAGTTCGGAGTTCGTGGCTGACAACTGAGACAAACTCATCTTTCATCCGCTCGACAATTTGGCGCTCGGTAATGTCTTTAAATATGACAACTGCACCGACAATCTTTCCCTGTTCTCGAATTGGAGTGCTAACGTATTCAACTGGAAATTTTGACCCGTCGCGACGATAAAAAATATCGTTGGTTATGTATTGTACTGCTCCAGTTTGGAGGGTAGCGTAAATCGGGCTGTCTTCCCAAGTGTAAGGCGTGCCGTCCGGTTGGGAGTGGTTGACGATGGCATGGATAAATTTAGCATTGGAGCGATCGCGCGTTTCTGGTAAAAAGTAGCTGGCATGAATCTCTAAATCGCGATCGCAATTAGATCCAATTAGCTCTCTAACTCGGTATCCCAACATTCTCGCGGCAGCGGGATTGACAAAGGTAATTTTGCCTTGAGCGTTTAAACCGTAAATTCCTTCGCCTGCCGAGTTGAGAATTAATTCATTTTGGCGGCTGAGGCGTTCTAAGGAAGCTTGCGCCTGTTCGCGCACGCTAATTTCTCTAAGTAAATCGACATTAGCACGTTGTAGTTCTGCGGTTCGCTCCTCGACTCTTTGCTCTAATTGGGCATTTAAAGCACAAATTTTAATCTCTGCTTGCCTGCGCTCTTGAATGTCGCGAGATAAATCGGCGTTGAGGGCATGAACTTGTAAATAAAGTTCATATTGCTGAATTGCCAGAGCAAAATGACTACTTAAAGCTTGCACTGGTTCTATTTCCGCACTCGTCCAGGCTTGCGCTTGCCCTTGTTTTAATTCTCGCCAAGTTTCAAAAGATTGAATTGGACGCGCGTGGCGCGGATCGTCCCGGTCGGGTCGTCGCGCCCATAGGGTTTCAATCTCAATTTCTCGCCGAAATACGCTCAAATAACCTAAAATTTGCTGTCGGTACTGCAAGCGCACGATTAACAAACCGCGAATTCGCACCGGGAACCATGCCAGCGCCAATTCTGGAGGAATTTCTAGACCGTGCCAATCAGCGATCGCCCAAGTACAGCGATCGTCATCAACAGTTGTTTGTGCGTCTAGCCACGATCGCCAACTCGAATATTCTTCCAGATACAACTGGCATCCTACTTCAGCTCGCCAAATCGGTTGTTCGCCACAAGTCAACAACTGCGCTGCGGTTCCTGGTCTTTGGGGACTAATATAAACTCTGCCACCCGTTCCCCCCAGCGCCGAGACAGTTAGCTCTAACGCTTGCTGTAACTGCATCTCGGTCATGGAATGTAATAATTTAGCCACGCGGTTAATCGTGGCTTCTTGTTGGGCTTGGATGCGAGTTTGTTCGAGCAAGGTACTTTGGGCGATCGCAATTGATAATTGATCTGCTACCAATTGCACCACCTGCAACTCTCGGTCTGTAACTTGTCGCGGTAAACTGTGATGGGATACTAACAACCCCCACAGGCGATCGCGATGTAAGATCGGCACGACTAGAGAAGACTGCACCCCCATCGAAGTGAGATACTCCACATGACAGGGATCGACAGGGCGAAATCGGATGTCAATTTCTGGAAGCGATACTCCGGTAACCGGACAATCCAACGAACTTGAGCCAATTTCCTGTGCTGCCACATCGACAATCGAACGCTGACGCGCCTTCAAAAATAACTCTCGCGCCAGGGGCGGAATATCTTCGGCAGGAAAGTGTTGTCCCAGTAAAGATGGTAAACGTTCTTCCTGCACCGATTCTGCTACGACTTCGCCACTACCATCTAAATCGAACCGATAAACCATCACGCGATCGGTTCCCAAAAAGGCACGCACTTCGGCAACAGTTCCTGAAAGAATCGCAGGCAACTCCAAAGATTGACGAATGCGATTCATCATCCGATGTAGCAACACTTCTAGGGAAGCGATCTGTTCTTCGCTCGCTCCACAAGTAGAATTTGACAGGGAACGATTTGTTTGCATTTGACTACTGTTATCAGTTATTAGTGGCTAGTGACTGGTGGCTAGTGGCTAGATAAAATAGCTTCCTTGTCCTCCTTGTCTCCTTGTCCCCGACTCCCGACTCCCCCAGCTCCCGACTCCCGGCTCCCGACTCCCTACTGAATACTCTGCATCAATCGCATTTGTCCCAAGCGATTAAAAATCTGAGTCACGAGTTCCGTACCTAAAATCGACTTGCTCAAACAATCGTTTGCACCTGCGGTAAAGACTTGTTGTATAGTGCGATCGTCAGTGTGAGCTGTAAGAAAGAGGACGGGTAGTTTATGCCAACGTGGTTCGTTACGCACGATTTGACACAGATCGATGCCGTTAAACTGAGGCATTTCTACATCAAGTACGAGCATATCGGGGGCAAATTCTTCTAAAATTGCCCAAAAACGCGATGGTTCTTCCAACGTGTTGAGCTGAATGCCCCAAGGTTCTAATAACGCTTGCATTAGCGTCAGAATCTCTGGATCGTCATCCACAACTAGAATTTTGGTGGGATGAGAGCGAGTTTGTTGCAATCTCGTAACTGCTGCTAGCACCTCCTCTGGGTTGAAGGGTTGTCTTAAAAAAGCGTGAACGCCCAAACGAGACAGCTCGATTCGATCGCTTAATCGATCGCCTCTGGTACACAGCAAGACTGGAATTGGTGGAGTACGGTTTGTCAGTTCGGCAAGAATGGCTAAATCTGCGGCGGTGGTATTGGCAAGGGAAAGATTGAGGATGACTACATCTGCTGGAGATAGGCGATTGAATTTTTCTAAATGGGCGATCGCTGCTTTTGCTGCCGATATATTCGGCGCAATTTTTACTCCTATCCCTGCGGTTGCAGCCAACTTGACGATTTGCTCTGCTAGTCCGGCATCACCATCAATTGCTAGCATGACGATCGATTGCTGGCGCGGTAAGGGGCGATCGAGTTGGCTCAGGCTAGGTCGTTGAATTTCTCGTTTCAATGCCATCACCATTTCATATAAGTGCAGTGCCTCACTACGGTCTAAAATTACGTCTGCTTGCCAGATATCCTCGATATGTTTTGCCAACCGCGAACCTTTGGCAAACCCAAAAATACCCAACGCTCCTGCTAACTTGTGTGCTGCTTGTCGCGCTTTTTGGCGCAATTCTTCTGTGAGTTTGTTGTCTAGTAAGGATATGGTTGCTTGCTCTAACACGGCAACGCGATCGCTACTTTGATGTTTGAGTTTTTCCCAAACTTCTGCCAAGGCTGCTTTTGTCTGCCGCTGGATCGAGTCCTGACTTTGAGGTAAAGACGCGCCGCGCAGTTTTGTTTTTTTAGTTGTCGGTGCGGGTTGTTTCAGGCGATAACCCAGACCGTATACTGTTTCTATTAAATCGGCAGGTGCGCCGACTTGTTTCAATTTCTGTCGCAAACCCTTAATATGAGCCGTCACTGTGTCTTCTTTAGGGGCTTCTGGAACTGCCCAAACTCGATCTAAAATCTCACCACGGCTTAAGACGAGCTGAGGATGGCGCAGGAAAAGCTCTAGCAGACGATATTCGTTCGGTGTCAAATGCAAGACGCGATCGCCATATGTTACTTCACACGTCCCGCATTGCAGCCGCAAGTCTCCCCACTCTAAAGCTTGTAGGATTGGTTTACTTTGTCGTCGCAAAAGTACGCGAATTCGAGCCAGTAATTCTGGCATATCGAAAGGTTTGACGAGATAATCATCTGCGCCTGCATCTAATCCCATCACTTTGCGATCGCTAGAGTCTTGCGCCGTAATTAATAGCACAGGGGTTTGATATTTGCGATCGCGCAATCGTTGGCAAAGTTTAATACCATCAAGCTTAGGCAGGATCACATCTAACAAAATTAAGTCATAGGTGAAAGTTTGAATGAGATCCCACCCAGTCTGACCATCAGTTGCAGTATCGACGACATAGTTTTGCTGCTGAAGCACATTTCTTAAAGCCTTAGCAACACATTCGTCGTCTTCTATGAGTAAAATTCTCATTTTGTATCACCTATTAAATAAGTGAGTTGGTAATTGGTAATTGGTAGTTGGTAATTTGTAGTTGGTCAGTAAGAGATGCGTGTTACGACTTACGACTTCTCCCTCTTCCCTATCTTCACAAGTAAGTTGATAAATCAAACCGGATTCCTATAGCTAGCCAAGAATTACTAACAGTCAATACTTCTTACGAAATATCCAAATTTCTCAGCCAGCAGTTGCAAAACGACAGTTATGTTGCTTTTGTTACAGTTTAATCTGCTATCAGGTATCGAATTGCTAGAAAGCTTCTAGCTAGAACGTCTATCTAAATTAAGTTCTACAATTTTGGCTGTTGAGATGCTAAGTGTTAATACCTCCGAGTAAATAAATTTGTTGGGTAGTTTTTCTAACGATAGATTCAGTAAACAGTGTTTCTTATTTGACAAATATTATTCACAAATCTCTAATTTTAGTCTGCTTTTGTTCAATAAAATTAATATGTCTTTACCTAACTTTATTTTTTAGTGAGTTAATGCTCATTTGCTAACGAAAGACTTTTTGGACGTTGCTGCTAACAATAACATTGAGTTGCAAGCATCTGATAGTAAGGGCGATCGCGACTTCAAGGCAAGCGATCGCGCGAGCGTTTTCTTAGTAAAATTATTACTTTTTGTAAACAAATTTCATTTCTTCATTGGTTCTTCAGGTTTTTTCCCTATTCTCGAACACAATCAACGTCCAACAAGTTTTGTTGCTCCTACTTTGATTGCTTTGATTCGACTATCAAAAGTCAACCCATCGCATCAGGATTAAAACACTGTTGCGGTGGGGAATTTCTCGCCCTTTATTAAACATCTATTCTCATGGTGTCAAAGACAGACAGTGCGATCGCGACTCCAACTCGTGGCGATCCTACTGAACAGATCCCAGTCACTAATGAATTAAAAAAACGCCAAAGCACTAGTATTTGGGATCGCTTTTGTAATTGGGTGACTAGTACTGAAAATCGGCTATATATCGGCTGGTTTGGAGTACTAATGATTCCCTGTATGCTGACAGCAGCCAGCGTGTTTATCATTGCCATTATTGCCGCACCAGCAGTAGATATGGACGGTATGAGTTCGCCGATTACTGGCTCTCTACTAGACGGCAATAACATTATTACGGCGGCTGTCGTACCAACATCAGCGGCGATCGGACTGCATTTTTATCCACTTTGGGAAGCAGCCTCTTTAGATGAGTGGCTCTACAACGGTGGACCTTATCAACTGATCGTGCTGCATTTCTTGATCGGCATTATTTGCTATCAAGATCGCGAATGGGAATTGAGCTATCGCTTGGGAATGCGACCTTGGATTTCTTTAGCATTTACTGCACCCGTTGCGGCTTCAATTTCGGTCTTCTTAGTCTATCCAGTCGGACAAGGTAGCTTCTCAGCAGGAATGCCACTGGGAATTTCTGGGACTTTCAACTTCATGTTGCGGTTTCAAGCAGACCATAACATTCTCATGAGTCCTTTTCACGTTTTGGGAGTCATCGGAGTTTTGGGTGGTGCTTTCTTATGCGCTATGCACGGTTCCCTAGTGACTTCTACCTTGATCCGTATGGATGGCGATCGCACGGACGAACTGAGCGAATCGACCAATGCCGGATACAAGCTCGGTCAAAAGCGCCCGACCTACAGTTTTAGGGCAGCTCAACTGTACTTGTGGCGGTTAATTTGGCGGGGAACTAGCTTTCCCAACTCGCGCCGATTGCATTTTTTCCTAGCAGCTTTTCCAGTAGCAGGAATCTGGTCTGCGGCTTTGGGGGTTGATATTGCAGCATTCAACTTTGAAAAGTTGAACTTCGAGCCAACCCACATCGAGAGCCAAGGCAGAACGGTAAATACATGGGCAGACGCGATCTCGTTGGCAAATCTAGGCATAGATATGGCACGCGATCGCCAGTTACACCAATTCCCCAGTGACTTGATGGCAGTGAGTAATGAGTAGTGAGTGGCTAGTGACTCGTGACTGGTGACTAGAAAAGACTCTAGCTACTAGCTGTAATGACACACAAGATGAGTTCAAGATTATGCTTGCCAAATAGCTTTTAGGCAGGAAATTATTTTCGGCTAACGCCTTGTGCCACTACAACTAGCCACCAGCCACTAGCCACCAGCCACTGGTTCCACTGATAACTGACAACTAATAACTGACATATGACTACAGTTTTACAGCGTCAATTAAACCGCGTCCCTGCGTGGGAAAGGTTCTGTAATTGGGTGACTAGCACGGAAAATCGGTTATATATCGGCTGGTTTGGCGTGCTGATGATTCCCCTTTTAGGAGTCTCCATTAGCGTCTTTACCATCGCTTTTATCGCAGCACCACCTGTAGATATTGATGGTATCCGCGAACCCGTATCAGGTTCCTTACTCTACGGCAATAACATCATTACTGGAGCCGTAGTGCCGATGTCTAATGCCATTGGCTTGCACTTTTACCCTATTTGGGAAGCAGCTTCGATGGATGAGTGGCTTTACAATGGTGGACCCTATCAGATGATAGGTTTTCACTACATTCCAGCTCTGTGTTGTTATGCAGGGCGCGAGTGGGAGTTGTCTTATCGCTTGGGGATGCGTCCGTGGATTGCGGTTGCTTATACTGCTCCCGTTGCTGCCACATCATCGGTGTTCTTGGTTTATCCCATCGGACAAGGTAGCTTCTCTGATGGTCTGCCAATGGGCATCAGCGGTACTTTCAATTTCATGTTTGTCTTCCAAGCCGAACACAATATTCTGATGCATCCCTTCCACATGTTGGGAGTTGCAGGAGTTCTGGGAGGTTCGTTATTCTGCGCTATGCATGGTTCGTTGGTAACATCCAGCTTAATTCGCGAAACCAGCGACAGCGAATCGCAGAACTACGGCTACAAGTTCGGACAAGAATCAGAGACATACAACATTGTCGCCGCCCACGGTTATTTCGGTCGTCTGATTTTCCAGTATGCCAGCTTCAACAATAGTCGTTCGTTGCACTTCTTTTTAGCAGCTTGGCCCGTGGTCTGTATTTGGGCTACGGCGCTGGGTATCAGTACGATGGCATTTAATCTGAACGGGTTTAACTTCAATAACTCAGTTCTTGACTCGCAAGGTCGCGTGTTACCAACCTGGGCTGATGTATTGAATCGGGCAAATCTAGGATTTGAAGTCATGCACGAACGCAATGCTCATAACTTCCCCCTAGATCTTGCTTGTAGCGATGCCGTTCCAGTAGCGTTCAAAGCGCCAGCAATTGGTGAAGTTCCACCACAGGCGATCGCCAGTTAAGCACTCATTTAGCTATCCTCTGGCTATTTATTGGCAAGTCTTTTGACTATCCGATTGGCTTGCCAATTTTACTCAAACCAACTTGACAAAATGACTTAGCAATTTTTAGGAGAAAACAATGAGCATCGTTACAGAATTAATTCTGAATGCCGATAGTGAATCTCGCTATCCCGCACCAAAAGAAATTCAGGTTTATCAAAATTTTGTTAAAACAGGCGAACAGAGAATTCGGATCGCCAAAATATTAGCAGAAAACGAGCAAAGAATCGTTCAAAATGGTAGCGCGAGATTTTGGGAGCGGGTTCCCAATACTCCTAGCAATAGCGGTAACGAACGCAAAACAGCTTCTTGCCAGCGCGATCAAGGTTGGTATATTCGTCTGATCGCCTATTCCGTATTAGCAGGTAGCGAAAAGCCTCTAGAAGAAATCGGCACGATTGGCATCAAAGAGATGTATAACAACCTCGAAATTCCGCTCAGAAACATAGTTGAATGTATGCGCTGTTTGAAAGAAGAAGCACTATCGCTTATGAGCGAAGAAGATGCTTTAGAAGTATCAGCATATTTTGACTACGTGATGCGATCGCTTTCTTAAAGTGATTAGTGTCTTGTGGCTAGTGGCTAGTGAAAAAAATTGAATCTAGCTACTAGCCACTAATGACTAGCCACTTACTAATTACCATTACCAAATTTAGGAGATAAACAATGCAAGACGCAATCACTGCTTTAATTAATTCTTCTGACGTTCAAGGCAGATATCTAGATCCGAGTTCTTTGGATAAGTTACAAAACTACTTTCAAAGTGGCGATATGCGGGCAAAAACTGCGATCGCAGTCAGTGCAAATGCTAAGAACATTGTCACCAAAACAGTAGCAAAATCTTTGCTTTATACAGATATCACCGCTCCTGGTGGCAATATGTATACTTGTCGTCGCTATGCTGCTTGCGTGCGCGATTTAGATTACTTTTTGCGCTATGCCACTTACGCAATGTTAGCTGGAGACACTTCAATTTTAGACGAGCGCATTCTCAACGGTTTAAGAGAAACTTATAACTCTTTAGGCGTGCCAATTGGGGCAACAATTCGCTCCGTACAAGCCATGAAAGAAGTTGTCACTAGTTTAGTTGGTGCTGATGCAGGCAGAGAAATGGGTGTTTATTTCGACCATATTGCTGCTGGTTTGAGTTAATTAGTGATTAGTGACTAGTGGCTAGTGAATAGAAAAGATTCCAGCCACTAGTCACCAGCCACCAGCCACTTACCAATTACCCATTACCCATTACCCATTACCAATGAGTATCATCACCAAAGCAATTGCTAGCGCCGATCGCGAAGCTCGTTATTTAAGTCCTGGGGAGTTGCGAACAATTCGCGACTTCTATAATGGCGGGGAAAACCGTTTGCGAATCGCTACAACTCTAATTGAAAACAGAAAAGAAATTGTTGAAAGAGGTAGTTTGAAGTTTTGGGAATGCTGTCCCGACACGCCAAGTAATAGCGGTAATAGAACTTATCGGGCATCTTGTTTGCGCGATCAAGATTGGTATATCCGCCTAATTGCTTATACAGTTATTGTCGGAGATGTAGAACCTCTAAAAGACATCGGAATTGTAGGTGTAAAAGAAATGTACGAATCCCTAGAAATTCCTTTAAGAAATTGGGTGGAATGCATTCGTTGTCTAAAAGAAGTGACTTTAGACCTTTTAAGTCGGGAAGATGCTGCTGAAGTCACACCGTATTTTGATTGTTTAATTCAGGGAATGACTCCATAATTCGGAATTCGGAATTCGGAATTCGGAATTGATTAAGATAACCACCAATTACCAATTACCAATTACCTTTTTAACAATGAGTGTAAAAGCAAGTGGTGGAAGTCCGGTAACTCAACCGCAACGATACCATACTGTCCCAGTTGCAGTGATTTCTCATGCGGTACAACAAGACCGTTGTTTAAAAAATACCGAACTACAAGAACTCGCTGATTTTTTCAGTTCGGGCGTGAAATTGTTAGAAATTGCCAACACGCTGACTCAACATGCTGATGAAATTGTCTTAGCTGGGGCTAACCGAATTTTTGTTGGCGGTTCGCCGATGGCTTATTTAGAAAAGCCCAAAGAAAAGATTGGATTGCCTGGTTCTGGTTACTACGTCGGTGAAGATTTTCTCACGGCTGCTAGAAGAAAAGCTGGTGCTGTGATGGTCAAAGAGGCTTTAAAAATCCAAGAAGTTGCCTACTACAGCAATCCTTTGAGTGGTTGGTTGCAGCGTTTTCGCGACCTATTTAATAATCAAGATCCTTTACCTGGTGGTTTTCGCTTCATCAATGTGTCTCGCTATGGTGCAGTGAGGATGAAGCGATCGATGCGGGATTTGGCGTGGTTTTTACGCTATATCACCTATGCAATTGTGGCGGGTGATGGCAGTATTTTAAGTGCCAACGTCCGAGGCTTGCGCGGCGTAATTCCTGAAGATGTTACAGAAGCTACTATTGTGGCACTGCGGGCAATGCGGCGACAGTCGCTCGACTATTTCTCAGAGGATGCGGAGGCAACCCAATTAGTTAAGGGTTACTTTGACTTACTGATTGCCGAATATCTGACCGATAAACCCTCAAATCAAGTCAGAATTGGTGTTTCCAACGACCAACAAGGATTGCAACTGCCGCAAAGTTATTCAATGTCAGCAGAAGTGCGACCGAAGTTTGTCTTCAAGCAGGGAGCGACGCTAACTCAGAAACAAGAGGCGATCGCAGCTATCTATCGTCACGTATTTGAGCGCGATGTAACCGATACGTATGGGTTTACCCAAAAAGCCGAGTTAGAATCTCAGCTCATTGGTGGAAATATCTCGGTTAAAGAATTCGTGCGCCGTTTGGGTAAATCTCGTCTCTACCGCAGATTATTCTATGAACCTTTTACCATTAGTCGGGCGATCGAACTGGCGGCGCGACACTTCTTGGGACGTGGATTGAGCAGTCGCGAGGAATTTCAGACATACTTTGATGTCATGACTAAAGGTGGTTTGCCTGCCTTGGTCGATGCGTTTGTCGATTCTGCGGAGTACAGCGATTATTTTGGTGAAGAGACAGTCCCGTATTTGCGAGGATTGGGTCAAGAAGCGCAAGAATGTCGCAACTGGGGACCGCAACTAGACTTATTTAAATACAGCGCTCCAGTGCGGAAAGTCCCTCAGTTTATTACTCTATTCGGTAGTTACCAGAAACCCCTACCCGAACAGCATCCTTACGGTTGCGGTAATGACCCGCTAGAAATTCAATTTGGGGCAATCTTTCCCCAGGAAACCCGCAATCCCCACCCTCAACCGGCATTTTTTAACAAGGATACGCGCCGCATTCTGATCGGTTCTGGTGCAGGTAGTCCCGACAAACTCAACGGTAATGCTTTGGGTAAAGTTCCTGGTTCTTTGGGGACTAGGGTACTGAAGCTAGAACCCTTGCATCATGGCAACGGTACGTCAAACGGCGTGAGTCAGCCAGGGCATCAGAGTCCTAGCATCAATCTTTTACACCACTCATCCCCAGCATTTATTGAAGGAGCCTATCGGCAGGTATTCGGGCGCTCTTTATATGAAGGTCAGCGGCAACCGCTATCCAGTACTGAATCGAAGCTGCTAGGGGGCGAAATTAGCGTGCGGGAGTTCGTGCGGCAGTTAGCCAAGTCGAAAGTATTCCGTAGCTTATATTGGGATTCGCTTTACGTGACGAAGGCAATTGAATACATCCATCGACGGTTGATGGGTCGTCCCACCTACGGACGACAAGAAATGAATCGCTACTATGACATCTGCGCCACGAGAGGCTTCTACGCGCTGATCGATGCCATTATCGACAGTCCCGAATACTTAGAGTGTTTTGGAGAAAATACAGTGCCTTACGAACGCTACGTCACTGCAAGGGGTTACTTAATGCGATCGCCGCGTCACGAAAATCAGTTAAGGCGCGAGCAAGCAGCAGAAACCGTTCCCGATAAATACAACCCTAGAAAAGCGAATTGGGCAGCACTATCTCAGTTTGTCGAACAACCGATTCTGAATCAAATTACCAGCGATGGGCGATCGAATCGAGCAACCGAGATGAGACATGCAGAAATAGCAGGCGATCGCAGTAATTCACCGGAAGAGAGCTTAGAGGAGAGCTATGAGTATAGTCAAGCAAATGATTCTGAACGCTGATGAAGAGGTACGCTACCTGACTCCTGGTGAAATTCACGCCCTGCAAAATTTCTATAGATCGGGAACAGAGCGTATCCGTCTGGCGAAAGTTCTAGCACAGAACGAAAAAAAGATTGTCGAACGAGCGACGCAAAAATTTTGGAAGATCTGCCCCAGAACTCCCAGTAATAGCGGTAACGCCCGTAAAACTGAGGCAGCTATGCGGGATATCGGGTGGTACATCCGTCTGGTGAGTTATTGCCTGCTAGCCGGAAATGAAAAACCGTTAGAGGAAATTGGCTTAATTGGAATGAAAGAACTTTACAACAGCGTCGGCATCCCCTTAGAAAATGTGCGCCAATATATGCTTTGCGTCAAAGCAGAAGTTAACGCCATGCTAACACCAGAAGATGCAGCCGAAGTCATTCCTTACTTTGACCTCATTTTGCAAGTCATTTCCTCTCCTGGCGCACCCTATTTTCAAAATAACGGTCGAACAGATTGGCAACGGTAAAGTCAAAAGTTAAAAGTCAAAAGTCAAAAATTAGGAGTTAGGAGTGAAAAGTCAAAATTCACTAATAACAAATGACAAATGACAAATGACAAATGACAAATGACAAATAACAGGAACTTAACATATGACTATAGCAATTCGATCTACCCCGATTGGGTGGGGATGGTTCGGTGTACTCGATGACTGGCTGAAGCGCGATCGCTTTGTGTTTATCGGCTGGTCTGGTTTGTTGCTCTTTCCCTGCTCTTATATGGCAATTGGCGGATGGTTCACTGGCACTACCTTTGTTACCTCCTGGTATACCCACGGCGTTGTTAGTTCTTATTTAGAAGGTTGCAATTTTCTCACCACTGCTGTCTCTACTCCAGCCGATAGTATGGGTCATTCTCTACTATTTTTATGGGGACCAGAAGCTAATTGGGATTTCACCCGTTGGTGTCAAATCGGTGGCTTGTGGAGTTTTGTCACTCTACACGGCGTTTTCGGTTTAATTGGTTTTTGTCTGCGACAGATGGAAATTGCCAGAGTTGTAGGTATCCGTCCCTACAATGCCTTAGCATTCACTGCTCCAATTTCTGTGTTTGTGAGCGTCTTTTTAATTTATCCTTTGGGACAATCTAGCTGGTTTTTTGCGCCTTCCTATGGAGTCGCCGGAATTTTCCGTTTCTTACTATTTTTCCAAGCTTTTCACAACTATACCCTCAACCCATTTCACATGATGGGGGTAGCTGGTGTTTTGGGTGGAGCTTTGTTGTGTGCGATTCACGGGGCTACAGTAGAAAACACTCTATTTCGAGACACCAAAGGCTTTAATACCTTCCGAGGTTTTTCTACTACCCAAGCAGAAGAAACTTACTCTTTTGTCACAGCTAATCGCTACTGGTCGCAGATTTTTGGGATTGCCTTTTCCAACAAACGTTGGCTGCACTTTTTCATGTTATTTGTTCCCGTTACAGGTTTGTGGATGAGTTCAATTGGCATGGTAGGTTTAGCGTTTAACGTGCGGGCATACGACTTTGTTTCCCAAGAATTACGTGCCGCAGAAGATCCAGAATTTGAAACTTTCTACACCAAGAATATTCTCCTCAACGAGGGAGCCAGAGCTTGGTTAGCACCCCAAGACCAACCTCACGAAAAATTCCAATTCCCCGAAGAAGTCTTACCGCGTGGAAATGCCCTCTAGAAGTGGTGCGTGAAAATCAATTAACGCGATGTGGTAGTTTCTCTTGTTCCTCCCCTTTCCAAGGGGGGCTAGGGGGGATCTTCGAGGAGGTAACCTAATTTTTCGATCCCCCAACCCCCTTAAAAAGGGGGCAATAGATAAGTCGCGTAAATACCAATTACCAATTACCAATTACCAATTACCAATTACCAATTACCAATTACCAATTCAAAAATGGAAACACCTTTCGATCGCTCGATTACAACCACAACTAATGTCGATACGCCTAGAGAAGGACGGGATGAAGCGTCTACTGGATATGCTTGGTGGGCTGGAAATGCGCGGTTTATCAACTTGTCCGGTCGGTTTTTAGGCGCTCACGTTGCCCATGCTGGATTAGTGGCTTTCTGGGCAGGCGCAATGCTGATGTTTGAAGTTGCCCACTACGTACCGGAAAAGCCGATGTACGAGCAGGGCTTAATTTTGATGCCCCATATTGCCACCTTGGGTTTTGGTGTTGGGCAAGGTGGTCAAGTCGTTGATATTTTTCCATTTTTTGCGATCGCCGCCATACATCTCATCGGCTCGGCAGTTCTCGGTTTTGGTGGTGTCTATCACTCGATTAAAGGACCGGAAAGGTTAGCAGGTTTCTACGATTTTGACTGGACTGATAAAGATAAGGTCACGAGCATCTTGGGATATCATCTGATTGCTCTGGGCTTGGGAGCGCTCTTGTTAGTTGCTAGAGCTATGTATTTGGGTGGCTTGTACGATACTTGGGCTCCAGGCGGCGGCGATGTCCGTGTCGTGACCAATCCCACCCTCGACCCCAGAATCATTTTTGGCTATCTCTTCAAAGGTTTTACTGGTGGTGCGGGTAATATTGCCAGCGTCAACAATTTAGAAGATATAGTTGGCGGTCACATTTGGATGGGATCGATCTTGCTTGCTGGTGGTATTTGGCACGTTTTAACTAAGCCATTTAAGTGGGCGGAGCGTGTTTTCATCTGGTCGGGTGAAGCTTACCTGTCTCAAAGTCTAGGAAATGTGGCTGGACAAGCTTTAATTGCTGCCTGTTTTATTTGGTTTAATAACACTGCCTATCCCAGCGAGTTTTATGGTCCTACCGCGCCAGAAGCATCGCAAGCGCAAGCATTGAACTTCTTGGTACGCGACCAGCAGTTGGGGGCAAATGTGGTTTCTGCTCAAGGTCCGACAGGTTTAGGGAAATACCTGATGCGATCGCCGACTGGAGAAATTATCTTTGGTGGTGAAACAATGCGATTTTGGGACTTCAAAGGTCCTTGGTTAGAGCCACTACGCGGTCCCAACGGACTCGACCTGGAGAAAATCAGATATGACATTCAACCTTGGCAAATTCGGCGTGCTTCTGAGTACATGACTCATGCACCTCTGGGTTCTCTCAACTCTGTGGGTGGTGTGGCTACGGAGATTAACTCCTTTAACTATGTATCTCCTCGCGCTTGGCTAGCTTCAGCTCACTTTGTTTTCGCTTTTCTATTTCTAGTCGGTCACTTGTGGCACGCCGGACGCGCTAGAGCTGCGGCTGCTGGTTTTGAAAGAGGCATCGATCGCGAAGACGAACCAGTTTTATCTATGCCCCCGCTTGACTAGACAAGTTTGGAGCGCAGCGGGAAGAAGATTGTTCTGGCTTCTTCCCCTTTTCTTGGTCATTGGTCATTTGTATTTTCAATTTACATAGCGATCGATGACTAATGACAAAACCCGCAATTATTTCATCACTTGAATAGGGTTCATAGCTTAGATTCCAGCATGTAAAACATTGTCAAAATTTAAAAAACTACTTTTCATTCATTGTTTTTAGTCAAATACCATGCAAAAAACAGTTCAAAAGAAAATTCTCGATCCCATAATTGACTTGGTTTTACTATTTGTTCTCGTCTTGTTTTTAATTGGAATAAAATACTTTTTTCCCAATTTTATATCGAGAACCTACCTACAACTTTTTGTTTGATGGAACAGTAAGTAGTGAGTAGTAAAGAGTAGCGATTGACCAGCGATCGTAGACCAATTACCAATTACCAATTACCAATTACCAATTACCAAAAGGAGCATAATTAATGGGATTACCTTGGTATCGAGTACATACATCGGTCATAAATGACCCAGGACGACTCATTGCCGTACACCTAATGCATAACGCTCTGTGTGCGGGTTTTGCTGGTTCCATGCTGTTATTTGAACTAGCATTGTACGACTCTAGCGATCCAGTTTTAAACCCCATGTGGCGACAGGGATGTTTTTTAATGCCTTTTGTGGCTCGCCTAGGGGTGACTAATTCCTGGCAAGGTTGGAGTATTACGGGTGAATCGGTCGCCGATCCTGGGTTTTGGACGTTTGAAACAGTAGCGATCGCCCATATTATTTTCTCAGGATTAGAATTTCTTGCCGCTTGTTGGCACTGGGTTTATTGGGATCTGGCGACATTTTTCGACCCCAAAACAAACGAACCAGTGTTAGATCTTCCCAGAATCTTTGGCATTCATTTATTGTTAGCAGGGTTACTCTGTTTTGGTTTTGGTGCTTTCCACTTAACGGGAATTTTTGGTCCTGGGATGTGGGTCAGCGATCCGTATGGATTAACTGGTCACGTCCAAGGCGTTGCGCCTGTCTGGGGAGCAGAAGGCTTTAATCCTTACAATCCTGGTGGTGTGGTGGCGCACCACATTGCGGCGGGAATTGTCGGTATTATTGGCGGATTATTCCATATTGTGACGCGACCGCCAGAGGTACTGTACAAAGCCTTGAGAATGGGAAATATTGAAGGCGCACTTGCTAGCGGGTTGGCAGTATTCTTCTTCGCTGGTTTTGTCGCTTGCGGTTCGATGTGGTATGGCACTGCTACCACTCCGATCGAATTGTGGGGTCCTACTCGGTTTCAATGGGATCAAAATTACTTCAAAAAAGAGATCGATCGCCGCGTTCAATCCGATTTAGCTGAAGGTAAAAACCTCTCGGAAGCTTGGTCGGCAATTCCTGAAAAGCTGGCATTTTACGATTACGTTGGCAACAGTCCGGCAAAAGGCGGTTTGTTCCGAGTCGGTCGGATGGTGGATGGAGATGGAGTCGCCAAAGCTTGGCTCGGTCATGCCATTTTCAAAGACGGCGAAGGACGGGAATTAAACGTGCGCAGAATGCCGAATTTCTTTGAAACCTTCCCAGTCGTTTTGACAGATAAAGATGATGTCGTCCGCGCCGATATTCCTTTCCGTAGAGCAGAAGCCAAGTATAGCTTCGAGCAAAAAGGCGTTACGGTTAGCTTTGTGGGTGGCACATTAGACGGTCAAGTATATACAGAACCAAGCACGGTGAAGAAATTTGCCCGTCAAGCTCAACTCGGTGAAGTCTTTGATTTCGATCGCGAAACCTATAACTCTGACGGCGTATTCCGCACCAGCAATCGCGGATTCTTTGCCTTTTTCCATTGTTGCTTTGCTTTAGTCTGGTTCTTCGGGCATATTTGGCACGGTTCCCGCGCTATCTTCCGCGATGTTTTTGCTGGTATCGATCCGGGTTTGGACGAACAGGTGGAGTTTGGTGTCTTCCAGAAGGTAGGAGACCTTACTACACGTAAGAAAATACCTGTCGCAGCTATGGCTGGAACTAGAGAACCTGCTATGTAGCATTCATGTAGAGACGTTAATGTAACGTCTCTACAAACCTTACCTAACCCCAATACTTCTCACTTAGCAATGCAAAGATCTTGAAGATCCCCCAACCCCCTTAAAAAGGGGGCTTTAAGTTCCCCCCTTTTTAAGGGGGGCTAGGGGGGATCGAATCAAAACCTGCGATGTATTGATCCTAACCCCTCACCCCTCACCCCTCATTTATGCAACAACCAAAATATCAACCTAAAAAAACTGCCCCCGTGCAGTACTTTTTCAGAAATTTCAATTCGGAAGCTGGTAAGGTTGCCCCTGGTTGGGGTACAACACCGTTAATGGTAGGTTTAATGCTGTTGTTTTTCTTGTTTTTATTAATCATTTTGGAGCTTGCCAACGCCTCACTTATGGTTCGAGGTATTCATGTAGGTTGGTAGAAACTCGGATAGATCGCCTTGCTGCGATCGCATCAAAATTTTTGAGTTTGAGGTAGTTTCATGCATCACATCTATTATCTTGCCTACGGTGAAGGGCAATTCGCCTCAACTGCAACCGGAGTTTTATTCGGTTTATTAGCAGCTTTTTTATTGTGCGTTCTCTTAATTGTGTACGCATCGAGTACGTATCCCGCAGATCGCCGTTAGCATCGGTGCGATCGCCTGGTTCAGACAAAAAACCTGACTTGACAAGAATCCAGGTTCAAAATCCTTAATGTTTCAAAAGTCCGCACCAGCGGACTTTGTTTGTTTCTTCGTATCAGACTATACCCGACAAAGTACAATTAAGGCAGACTGTCAATTACCCGACGCTAACCAACGGTCGAGCGCGGGCTTGTATCTGAACTCCACCTCAATTCAGAGTATCTAGAAAGACGCTCTGCTTTGGCTTCACCGCTCGACACATCAGGGCATACTGACAAGATACCCGTTCTTTCCCAGTCTTGCCGAGAAAGAAGCGTTCTTAGTGTTATGTTCCGCGCAGCCACCAAATCAGCATGAAGCTCAAAGTTACAACATTCGCATCGAAAAATTAACCCTTTATTTGGTCTATTGTTGTCGCTAACGTGACCGCATTTAAAGCACCCTTTACTGGTATAGTTAGCATCAACTTTAATTGCCAGACTTCCAGCAAAAACCGCTTTATAGTCAATAAATGAGTGTAATTCGGCAAACGACCATTTGGCTTGTTTTCTATTAGCTTTTCTTTGCTTCTTCGATGCTTTTTTACCTCTCTTTTTTGGTTTAGTCCTGTCTCTAATATGAGTTAAATCTTCCAAACCAAACAGAGTATTAGGAGTAACTACTGAAGCGCTGAGTTGGTGGTTGACATCAGCAGTAAACCGTCTCTCTCTTCCCGATACTAGCGTCAATCTTCTAGTAGCAGAACGAGTGCCTTTCCGCTGGAGGATTTTTCGTACTCTTTGATACTGATTTGCTTTGTGTATTGTCTCCTTGCCAGAAAAGAATTGGGTTTTGTTCTGTACGTCAGTGGTGACAGCTAAAAATCTTCTGCCAACGTCTACACCAACCACTCTACTTAGTTCTGTCGGCTCTAATTCTGGTAATTCCAGTTCACAACTTACTAATAAATAGTAAGTTTTTGACGATTTGGAGTAGTAAATTTTGGCTCCACCTATCTTGCAGCCACTCTTAATTAATTCCAGATGCTTACTGTATCCAGAGTAATTAATAGTAATCCGACCTTGTAAGCTAATGATACTAACTTGCCGATTCGGTTTAAAAGTGAAATCCCTTAAATAGTTAAGATTGCAAGTCCTAGAAACAAATTTAGGAGCTTCATACCAACCCTTAAATCTCTTTTTTGTTCTCCCCTTGCGGATAGCCTCTTCATTTTGTCTGAGCTTGGTTAGCAGCCCTTTATAAGTTGCGCCAACCTGCCTTGGCACATTGCAAGCCATCTGGGAAGGAAGACCAAATCGCGAACGTAAATCTTGGTAAACTAATTTCTGAATCTTAGTTCCGTTAGAAGATTTACCATTCTCAAAATTAATCTGTGAAGTATAGTTCAAGGCATCTCGATAAGCCAAAGAAACTTCTCTCAACAGTTCTTTCTGTTCGGGATTTGTTTCTAATTTCAGCTTAGCTGTAATGACTTGTAACATTAATAGTTTCACGAAAATTGTATTTATTGTAATATCGTGAAGCTCGTTCCTAAGTCAATACCCTGTCTGCAATTCCTCCCTGCGCTAAGCTACGCTATAGTGAGGGACTCCTTACAGTTGAAGTTGAAATAGTGGAGTATGCCAATGTCTGATGCGATTAAAGCTTACAACTCCATGTCTGAGTTTTATGCATCAATGGGTGGAACCCTAAAACAAGACGTTGATTTTACGATTCATCAGCTTGAGCTAGTTCATAGCAATGTGCCGATCGAGTCTCCCCTATTTCGCGCTAACTATTACTCGATCTTGCTCATTCGTAAAGGACGGGGTCGCTACATTCTTGACGGTCAATCTTACGAAACAAAGGACAGGACGATTTACTTTACTAATCCCGGTCACGTTAAGGGATTTAAGATTCACGAACTATCGCATGGCTACGTGATTACGTTTTCAGAAACATTTCTGAAGCAATACGTCCATGAAAATATTTTTGATGATTTTCCGTTTTTAATTGCTGAGATTGTGCCACCTCACTATCCCGATCGCGAAGTTTTTCAAATTTTTGACGATTTGGGAACGCAACTTTTACAAGAATACCAATCGGATTCTGCCTACAAATTCAAAATTATTGGCAGTTTGACAGTTGTACTGCTATTCAAAATTAAAGAGCAGTTTTGGAATACCTATAATCCTTTGGCTGAATCGCAAACGGGTTCAGAGATTGTCATGACATTCAAGCGCAACCTGGAAGCTCATTTTCGCGATCTTGCAATGGGTAAACTCGATCGCCCATATCGAGTGCAGGACTTTGCCCAAGCGCAGCATCTTCACCCTGGTTATTTCAGTACGGTGATTAAAAGCAAAACGGGTAAATCTGTCAACGCTTGGATGATTGAAAAAACTCTATCCGAAGCCCAAGCAATGCTGTCAAGATCGACTGAATCCGTGCAGGAGATTGCCTTTCGACTTGGCTTTAACGATGCAGCATACTTTTCTCGCTTCTTTAAAAAACATACTGCGACCACTCCTTCTAGCTTTCGCCAGAGTTTAAAAGCTTGACGATTCAGCATTCCACGCCAAGAGACTAGCTGCTTTGTTTTGCCTGAAAATCGCGCTAGCTTGAGATAAATCCCATGCGATCGAGGGGGAAGAAACGGAATACGGCACGACCGATAATATTCTGTTGAGGTAAAAAGCCCCAAACGTGAGAGTCGTTACTATCGTTGCGGTTGTCTCCCATGACGAAGTAAGATTCTGCTGGAACTTGGACTGAGTTGAGTTGATAGGCAGGCGGTTCGGCAATATAATCTTCCGAGAGCGATCGCCCGTTAAGATAAACTCGACCGTTCTTCACGCTGACGGTATCCCCAGGTTGACCGATAACTCGTTTAATAAAAACTTGGTTTTTCTGATAACCCATGCTTTGCAACTGTGCAGGTGGTTCAAACACTACAATGTCGCCTGTTTCAGCCGGGTGAAACCAATACGAGACTTTTTCGACTACCAAGCGATCGCCTGTATGTAAGGTGGGTATCATCGAATCTGAGGGAATATAGCGCGGTTCCGCCACAAAAATGCGAATTATCAGCGCCATAACTAGAGCGATCGCAACTAGGCGAATATTTTCCTGCTGCGATCGCCATAGTCGCAACCATCCAGATGCTTCTGATGTTTTTATTTCTTGAGTTGTCGTTGCTGGATCTGGCGAATTAGTTTTCTGAGATGTCATAAACCATACAGTGAATTGTGAGTCGTGAGTTGCGGGTAGTTATTAGCTCTTTTTATAAATAACCATAATACCTTTATTTAGTTGGCTAGTTATTACTTATGTCACTTTATCTGCGAGCAAATTTAAGTGATTTTTTATACCAAAGTTCGTTGCTTGTTGTAGTTGAAAAATAGACTTCGATCGTAAAAAGTAATTTTTATGACAGAAATATTTGTATCGACTACATCGGTAGCCAAAAATACCAAATCTACATTATGGTACAGGTGGCAATAAACTCAGAAATGCCAAGCTGAGCTATGAATTTCTAGATTTCTAGCACGACAGCTAAAGCAAAGGAGACAGTAAAATATGCTCAAACAGTTTTTGACAGGTGGTTCTGTTCTCGCCCTATTGCTCGTAGGCGGTTTCTCAGCTCAAGCAAAGCCACAATCCTCAGTCCTATTACAAGCTCAAACCCAGGAAGTACCTACGACTCCCGATAGTCAAACAACTCCACCCGCAGGGATTGAGCCTGGTACAAGCCCAGAAGGAACGACTACACCGGATACGACTGTACCCGATGCAACTACACCCGATGCAACTACACCCGATGCAACTACACCCGATGCAACTAGCCCCGCGCCAGGTACGAGTCCAGAGGGAACGACTACGCCTGACGTAACTCCTGATGCAGGTACGCCCGAAACCACAAGTCCTGATGCTACGACTAGCCCCGATGCTAGCGATACGTCTACCCCTGAATCGCAAACCTCAACTTCCGGCTCTAACACCGATAGAGCTGGAATATTTTGCGAGTCCAATCAAATTCCAGAACCAACTGGAGGAGGTTCGAGAGAATTTCGTGAATGCCAGCAATAGCAGCGTGCGGTAAGGCTTGCGTCTAGATATGCAATTGTAAAGGGCAGGAGACAGAAGAAATCTTTTTCAGATTCTGCCTCTTGCTTTTTTTAGCGCTGCAACCAACGCCAGCAAGGAATAAGGATGTAGTGGCTAATCCCCAGACAGCAACTAGAGATCGCGGCGATCGCGCCAAAAAAGGTAGCATACAACTGAAGCTCAAACCAACTTGGTTGCGGGCTAAGATGAAAAATTAGGGCTGGGAAAAGATTGAGCCGAACGAGAATAGTAAACACGATCGCCGTACTAACAGCAGCAACGGTGGCATGAAAAAAGCGATGACGGCGCAAACCCAAGCCAGAGACGAGAAAGGCGATCGCCACGCAAACAGTTGCAGGCAAGCTCCAAATTCCCATGTAAGGCGTAATTAAAGTCCAACACAACCAGCCCAAAACATAACCACTAGCACCTAGCAAAGCAGAGATGAAATAGCGCCGTCGTTGGTCAAAAACTCCTAGTGCGGTCAATCCCAACGCTGTAAATAACCCCGCAGAGGCAAACACGATCGATTCTGCTTCTGTGGCAATTTGAGAGTCTGTCATCAGTTGGGGTAGGTATTCTACTAGAAAGCTATTGACTGCGATTCCCAGGGGAGAAAAATAACCAAAGATAAAGCCGATACTAGTTCCAACAACAGCCGCGATCGCGCTCCACACAATTGCTCGGATAGTATCTATTCCAGCGTGTCCTACTTGGGTAGTCAATTGCCATAGAGAACGAGTTATATTTGTTAGGCTTCTACCGATCTTGGTAACAAATGGTATAGACGCAAAGCGGCTTGTCGATAGTCTGCGCTGAGTTGCTTGTCGTAGAGTATGCGATCCCTGGGGGGCAGTATTGTGAGTTTGAAAGGTTGATGGCGGCGATTGCTTCCTAATTGTTTCAGCGAACAAATTCGTCGTTCGCGCAGCAATCTGATGCATTTGATTCACAAGTTGGGGCGATCGCTGTTTGCTAATTTGCGCTAAGCGGTGAGTTAAGTAGGTAGCTATGAGTTGCGATCGCTTCCAGCCATTCAAACTCAGTTGATGAATCGCTTGATATACAGATGGTTGCGTTTCGATCGGCGGATTTTGTAATAACCTTTGTTCGATCGCTGTAGCACTAGTTGGACGCAGGCGGGCATCTTCCTGCACTAATTCATCTAGGAGATCGGCAAATGATGAGCTAACTTGGACTAAGTGTCTCCAACTCAGCTCTTTGGTTACGGGATCTTCCAACTCAGAGGGAGGCTGACCAGTGAGTAATTCAATTGTCGTTCTACCCAAAGCATAGAAATCGGCGGCTGGTTCCACATCCCGTCCCGAAGATTGTTCTGGAGGGCTGTAGCCAGGGGAATAGAGACGAGTTGAGCTTTCTGCGGCTGACACGGAATGCTGACGCGATCGCCTTTTTTTGGCTCCACCAAAATCGATCAATACTAGTCGATTTGTTTCTTGACGTAGCATTAAATTTGAGGGTTTCAGGTCGCGGTGGATGATCTGCCTACTATGCAATACCTGTAAAATTTCTAAAGCTTGTCCGAACCAATCTCGAACCATTTCTTCTGGACAACCTCGGTCGTACTTGTCGAGGATAGCCTCTAAAGTTTGACCATCGATTTTTTCCATGACCAGACAAAATAGATCCCGCTTGGAATTGCTGGCGGGTATGTGAAAATAGCCGTCTGGCTCGACTCTAGGAACCCCAGGATGGTTGAGGCTGGTTAAAATTGCCGCTTCCTGCTGAAATAATTGTCTTGCTTTAGCGCCATTTTCTAGCAAAATCTTCAACACCCGTTCGGTCTGAGTTTGCAGATCCCAAATGCTGTAAATTACAGAAAATCCACCCGTTCCTAATTTTTTGAGTGGAATATAACGCTCTCGCAACGCGATCGCCGCGCCGCAAGTCGTACAAAACTTGTTTCCCCCTGCTTGGACGTGTGGATGCTGGGGGTCACTAGGATTGATACAGAGAGTAACGCTAGGCTGATAAGGCACAATCAGCTGTGGATGCAGGCTTTATAGATTTTACATTAGTCAGTTATCAGTTTTACGAGTTTTACAGGCAGCGATCGCATCATTTCCCAATTCTTCCCTAATTTAGATTTGACTGTAGAACGAATTATGGGTTTTGGCGCAGGAATTTAAAACTGTGTGTTTTGTTCATGCCAAAAGAGTTACCTCGATAGTCACCAGAAGATCGTCTTCCTTTTTGCAGACATTATAATTGCGACATTAAAAATATTTTTAACGTTATCTCTGAATTCCGAATTCCGAATTCCGAATTCCGAATTTTCCCATCCCTATCTTTGGATAGAGTGCGATCGCAGTTATATAAGTTGAATTAGAGAATATAGGGGTTGACTTTTTTAACAACAAGAATTTGTACTTAGTGACGGGAGAAATAGCGAATATGGATGCCATGAAAATGGACAAAATGAACATGGCAGAGCGTTATTGCGCTCTAGTTCTTGGAATTACTTTTTTAATTCTCGGTATTGCTGGCTTTATTCCAGCTTTCGTTCACCTACCTGGAACCAACGCCTCATACGTTCCACCAGATGTTGCAACAGGAGCTTATTCTGCCGGATTTGGCTATTTATTTGGGGCATTTCCTACCAATTTCTTACACAATTTAGTCCATTGTGCTGTAGGAATTTTTGGGATTGCTTCCTATACCAGTGCAAGTAGTGCGCGGGTATTTAACCGCTTTTTTGCCGTTTCCTACATCTTAATTGCTCTTTTAGGAGTCATTCCTGCGACCAACACAGTATTTGGGTTGATGCCAATTTTTGGTGGCAACGTTTTGCTGAACGGTTTAACAGCAGTTGCTGCTTTATATTACGGCATTATTTTACCTGCAAAAGTCAATGATGTTGGAGTAGCACGAAATATTTAGTAGAGACACAAAATTTTGTATTTCTACAATTGCGATTCAAAAAAGAGAACAATTTTAGCTAACGCCCTTTGCCATAAAGGGCGTTTTTTCCATTCCCTGAAACTGACTTGTTTGGATTTAGCAAATCCTTGTAAAAATATTTTTTCAACGTGCTTGACTAAGCAAATATCAGAAGTAGAAATATCTAACTCGTCATTATGAAAAAAACTACGCGGGTCGAAATTAGCACTGCCAGTACTGAGCCAACAACTATCTAATAACAATGCCTTAGCGTGCATCATACTGGGTTGATATTCATAAATTTCTATGCCCGCAGCGAGTAGGTCGCGATATTGTTCGCAGGAAGCAAAATAGACAAATCTTTTGTCTGAGCGAATTCCATTCGTGAATATTTTGACATCAACCCCCCGTTTTTTGGCATCAACTAGCGCAATGCGGATATTTTTATCGGCAAGAAAATAGGGGCTAGCAATCCAAACCTGCTGTCTGGCAGCATGAATGCTAACTTGAAATAAAGCTTTAACTGATGCAGAACGATAGGAAGGATCGTCGCCTGCGGTGACGAGAATTGTCGGGTTGCTCGACGCTCCCAGATGGGAAACTGTAGTCGATAAGTCAGCAGTACCATGCACGTAAGTCCAGTGTTGCATGAACATACCTTCTAACACGGCGACAACTTCGCCTTCTAGCCGCGTTTCAAAGTCGTACCAAGGATGAGTTCCTCGAATATTATCTCTGCCATCCCAATAGTCGGAGACACCTGCACCACCAATTAAGGCAAATTCGCCATCAATAATTAATAGCTTGCGGTGACTGCGGGCAAAATAATCAATGGGCGATCGCCAGTTAAAATCATTGAAGAACCTGACTTCGACTCCAGCAGCTTTCAGTCGTCTCCAGTAACGCTGCGGTAAAGTTTTGACCCCATACTTATCGACAATGACTTGTACATTAACACCTGCCTGCGCTTTTTCGGCGATCGCGGCGGCGAAATCGTTCGCCCTGTACCCGGGAGTCATGAAAAATGTCTCGAAGTGAATCGTATGTTTGGCGCTACGGACGGCTTCTAGTCGTGCAGCATTGATTTCTTCTGCTTCCAGCCAAAAATCTGTCGAGCGCCCGCTGGTAATGACAGAGTTAGATAAGCTAGCTAGGGCGAGGGAAAAGCGTGCATCTTGAGGTGCGGGAACATTTTGAACTTTGTACTCAATGCGATCGCGAAATGTGCCTCGAAAATATAGAATTACGAAGACACCGATAATGGCGGTTAAACAGCCACCACCAATCCACCATAATAGCGGGAAAAGTTGGGTCATTGGTCATTGGTCATTGGTCATTTGTTGTGGATAAACGCAATCCTAATCGAGTATAAAAAAATGCTATCAGACTTAGCCTGGTAGCAATGAAGATTATCTAGCTGTATCTGATTTGAGCGATCGCTTATTCCGCATTCTTGGGCGGTTCTGTGATGTTGGAACTCAACTCTTCCATACCTTTGACTACGAAATTAGCCATTTGCTCTTGTCCCATAGATTTGAGGGAATTGAAGACTTGCATCGCTTCCGCTGAAGGGCTGTAATCGCTGGGAATGGCAACGATTCCATTTCCTAGTTTTTGTGCAAAAAGATACCAAACTGCCAACTTAGATTCAGGATTTAGCTTGCCATATTCCCCTGTAGGAACTTCTGATTTACCTTGGAGCAATTCAGGCAGTGCCTTAGCAGGATTAGGATCGAGCATAGTTTCGTTTTGGTCTGTTTTGTTGGCTGGCAACAAATCGCGTAGAGCATTTATTTGCTCCTCAGAAGACATTTTTTGCACGCTTCCGACGATGCTTTGAACATCACTAGAGCTTGTTGGTAAACTATCTGCTGGGATCGAACCAGAAATTTCTTTGTAGATTAAAGCCATTACTCCTAGCTGATCGTCGATATCTAAGCTCGTAAATTGTTTTGCTAGTGGCTTGAGATCGTTAACATTTGTAGATGCCATGTTTACCTCTTTGCTGTTATTTTTGATTTGTAATTTCGTTCCAGAATCTTTTGAGGCGCGAAATTTCGCGCCCCCTTATCTCTATACTTCTGCACCTTGCTTAGGTTCAGCGCCCATCGGCGATACATAGTCGCGAAATAGAGTAATTTGTTGCTCGAACTCTATCCCTTCGAGCTGGTTTAATATCTCTTTTGACTCACTGGAAAGCTCGTAGTTTGGAGGCATAGGGCTGATGACATTGCTATCCATTCCTTGAGCCAGACGATACCAAAACAGTAGTTTAGTCGTATCGCTCATTGAGCCATACATCCGCGTGTACTCGTTATCAGCCTTATTAATTAAGTCCCGTTGGAATTGTAGTTGTTCTTCGTGAGACTTTTCTTTAATTTGGTTAAATAAACCTTCGGCTATATCGGCAGATGCAGTGCTAGCTCCTGGGGCGGCTGGGGTGATAGAATCACCCATTTTCTTGTAAATGAAGTAGAACAAAGCTAATTGATCGTCTACATTTAATTTTTGAATTGAAGCAACAAGTTGACTGAGATTCTGGTCGTTGCTTTGAGTAAATGTCATATTAACTCCTTCTAAACTTCTTCGGCTAAACTTATCTTTGCTGTTAGCAGATTATGACTAACCTTTTGCACAGTAACAAAGATTTTTAACTTGCTTAAACCTACTGAAGATAGAAGTAGAAAACCTGACTACAGGCAGAGGAAAAATCAAATCTATCGAGAGTTAGGCAGTCGATCTCTTCCCAACTCCTTTTTGAAGGCAGGATGATTTTATACAAGAGAGGACAAAACCCAATACTTCTCGGTTAGATTACATAGCCCTTGGAGATCCCCCCAACCCCCCCTATTAAGGGGGGCTAGGGGGGATCGAATTTTAACCGAGAAGTGTCGGGACAAAACCCCCTTTTTAAGGGGGCTGGGAGATCGGCAAGATCTTGTCATTCCTAACCGAGATCTATCTTGGATTTGCCCTACTATACGGAAGCATCCAACTGCTGTTGAGATACCCAAGTTCCGTGAAAGCCATAAGGTACGCGCTGAGGAATTAATACCCGCGCCACAGGATCGCTACTCAAATCTTGGGCATTTAGCACCAATAATTCAGAAGTTCCTGCATCAGTATCGTAGACGTAGGTAACTAACCACCCATCATCCTCTATAGTCGCATCAGGACGAGGAACAAACACAGCCTCACCACCGTAACGTCCTTTACCGTACTCGTAGGTTTGAGAATAACCTGCTTGAAAGTCGTATTTGATCGAACCGTCAAACAAAGGTAGAGGTGTAGGAGCCATTTTTCCTACATAACCATAGCGGGTTTTGCGCCCTAACAAATTTTCGTTAACGCGGGGAAACTCTCCTGATACGTCATCTAGCATTTCCTCCCGCACGGTTCCGGTGCTAAGATTGAACCGCCAACTATGCAAACGGGGAATATCGCCATCAGGATCGCGCTGTTCTGGCTGCGTCACAAAGACATTAGTAGAACTCATGCGACAGGCAATTAGCACTACTTCGTCTCCCTCCTCGTAAGCATTGAGGGTATGGAAGACATAGCAGGAAGGAGATTCAAACCAACGAATACTGTCACTGTCGCCATGATGGGGGAGAATACCAAAACGGCTGGGGCGATCGCGTTCAAACATTAACCCAAGTTCGCCACGCTGCATCCGTGCGGGGTTAAAAGTCATCGGCAGATCCATAAATATCGTGTAATTGGCAGTGATGGCAAAGTCGTGCATCATCACCCCCATCGGCAATTCTATCGGTATCGTGCGCAATAACTCGCCTTGTGGAGAAACAATACTGTATTTGACAAACGGCGGAGCAAACGAGTAACCAAAAAACATCATCTCGCCCGTCACTGGATCGACTTTAGGATGGGCAGTAAAAGCAGAAGCTAACTTACCGTTATAGGTATACTCGCCCTTCGTCTCTAACTGGGAAACCTCGATCGCGTGGGGCGCACCTCCTTCCCAAGTGGCTAGAAGTTGCCCTGCGTGCCATACCAAGGCAGTATTCGCAGCGTTCTTGTAGCCGTTGCTGTCAGGTTGAGGTGGTTCCAATAAGCCACTCCACACGGCTTTACCTGCTTTTTGCTCAATTTCAAAGCCTCGCGTTCTGACGTAGCGGTTGCGATAGCTAGCTTTGCCTTGACGAATTTGGACTCCGTGCAACATCCCATCTCCATCAAACCAGTGATACTGTCCGATGGGCGTCCACTGAGGATTGGGACCATTGCGCACGAACATCCCTGATAAATCGGTAGGGAGTTCGCCAATCACCTTAAGCGGATCGGAAGTCATCTCTTCACGCACGGGCGCAAAGTTACCCTCAAGAAAGGGATTAACTGCTGTTGTTGTTTCCATTCTGCCTATTCTGTATACGCCATCGCACTTTTTTCAATATAGGCGCGATCGCGGCGATCGGCTATGCGAGCAATTACTTCAAGTCTAATAATCCCTGTTCTTTGAGCTTAGGATTAAACCGTAATTGCATTTGCAAACCGCGAGTTTGTAATTGGGATGAAATTTCTGCTTCAACTCGTCTTGCCGCAGTTTTTAAAATTTTTATTTGAGCCAATTCATCACCATCTGCTAAACTTTTTTGTTCTTCAGGTGTCAGCGATAATTTAGCATCAATTGGTTGAGTCCATATAGTTTCATCAGCACCATTTCCAGGGGGAACCGATCCATTTTCCTCAATCCACTCCTGGCGAATATTTTCCAAGACTGACCGACTGGGACGGTCGATGGTTTGTATTTTCAGCCAATAACACTTTTGCGGTTGGCGGACGAGATGCTGTTGCAAACTGAGATAAACATCGCGAGAATACCCGATATATTGCAGTACCTTGTCCGAGTCAAAAATTGCATAGACTCCTACTTTACCTTGGTACTGTGCTGGTAATTGACCGTCTGTATCGATATATGGAATTGCTTCTAAATCTGTGAGAGGGGTCATTGATAATTGGTAATTGGTAATTGGTAATTGGTAATAGCTCCCCTGCCCCTCTACCCCTCTACTGAAGTACCTCCACCTAGAAGTACTATCTCATATTTTTACCTAGTGTTACTATGCTTTTTAAGACTGCACTAAAAAGAAGCTAGTGCGTTGGCGGGGTTTCCCCACTTATAGCATCTGGCGTTGCATACGCCACATCCCACGGCTGGCAGGGCGTAGGCTTTGCTTCCTATCCTGTAAGGGTAGCTCTGAAGGGGACTGATGCAGGAGGAATCCAACCTATTTCCTAGCGGGCAGGTACGCTTAAGCTCTGTGTGGATGGAGTGATAGTCTATTTGCGTCGATCGTCTTTTAACCTCAAGTAACCCAAACTTAAAAAATAGTACTAGCGTCCTAGTAGACTGAACCTATAGAACGCTTTTGTGAGCTGGACTCCTTAAGGCGACACCCGGATTTGAACCGGGGGATAAAGGTTTTGCAGACCTCTGCCTTACCACTTGGCTATGTCGCCGACATCTTCGCAGGCAATATATTATATCACTTTTTAGAACTTTGGATCTACTGGTGGTTTGGTATTGTGCCAGAAAGTGACGAGATCTCAGTCGGGCAAGCAAGAGCCGCCGCATCAACCTCGTCTACCTTACCGTAAGGATCGAGCCTTACGCAACTTTTGACGCAATTTTGAATTCAGGAAATTTTTACCTCATCAGCATAGCTGTGCCAGCGAACAAAGTAAAATGGTCCCGCCACTGAACCCCATACGTGTTCGTCAGTTTCGGGGTCGCGTCCGCGATCGCGACTGATAAATTTATCGCCATCAATTTCAAATTCGCTGTCGAGATAGGTAGTTTTACCTTTACGCACGACCATACAGCACTTACCTGGTTCAACTGTACCTTTGAAGCCATTGTCTACCCATTGGACAATCATGTTACATCCTGGTAGCTTTTCCAGGCGATCGCTTGATAATGCTTGCAGACGTTTTAGATCGCGGGATGCACCGTGAAATTCTTCTTCTTGCTTAATGGTGTAATTTTCAATTTCAATGCGATCGCCTGCCTGCAATAACTTTAAGACTCTTACCCGATATGGGTTGCCGAGCATGTAATCATAGGCTTGTTCTACGTAAAAGCTAACCCCAGATAATAGATTCAGGGGAAGGGGACGCATACAAACGCGAATATGGGCAAAAAAAGGAGGGTTTTCAAAAGCTTGCGCTTGATTGCTAAAATCAGCTGCCATCCAGCGAGCTAGTGTCTCAATATCCGTAGAATGGGTCATTAGTAGAAATTACTCGAAAGCCAACGACTTACTATTGCCAGTATTTTAAAACTTCCTATGTCTCAAAAGTTAAAAGTCAGAAGTCAAAAGTCAAAACAGGAGCCAGAAAAGAGAGTGGTGCGTGGTTTTTCTCCCTCAGCTCCCCCAGCTTCCTCAGCTCTGTTGTCCCTACTCCCTATTCTTTGCATTCTCTGGTTGTGCAGTAGCGTCCCTAGTTTGGCGCAGAATCGTTAACCAGAACCAGAGCAACAAGAGCAAGAATTCTATAATCCTCTAGAGATTACGACTCCAGATCCGCTACTACCTCAACTTATCCGTCCCCTATCGACTTCAGAAAAGCTAAGACTCAGAGCTGCATTGGATAAATTAAACCAGCAAGCAACTGCCAGCTTCGCCGCAGGGAATACGGAAAAAGCATTTGCGATTTGGAGTCGAGAGCTAAGGCTGAGAAGATTTTTGGGGATTACGGAAGAAATTCCAGCTTTGGGGAGAGTAGGAGAGATTGCTTGGCAAGAAAACCGCCGTTTAGAGTTGAATGCAATTACGCGGAGATTGCAGGAAATTGGGCAGCAAATTCAAGTTTTACCACCAGATAAACAGAAAAAGGAAGATCGGCAGCAATCTCAAGTCTTCATTTCACCTAACTTAGAAGTATTGAATAGTTTAGGGATAGCGTTCCAACAGGTGCGCGAACCAAAAAGCGCGATCGCGGTTTATGAGAGGATTTTGGCTATTCATCGTCAACAGAAAGATGCCGTTGCAGTAGAAACTACTCTAAGAACGATCGCCGAATTACATCTGAGCTGGTTTAACTACCCTCCAGCCGCAGCTGCATACGAACAACTATTACAAAATGCCACCCAGCGGGGCGATCGCCTAGAGGTGATTAATTACTTACAACAGTTGAATTATATCTACGAACAAGCCAGACAATACCAGCAAGCACTAGCAGTTCAAAAAAGGTTAGGAGTAATCTACCAGGAACAACAACAAAACGATTTATTACCTGCTTTACAGTTAGATATTGGTGCAAACTATGAAGCAATTGGGCAGTTGAAACAAGCTTTTACTACTTATCAACAAGCTTATACTACTGCCTGGGAATTGCAACAATATGCCCAAGCTAGCAATGCACTACGTCAAATGGTTCGACTTTATCGCTCTCAACAACAAGTTGATGCTGCTTTGCAAACTAGTCAGATTCTTTTGGAAAGCGATCGCCTTGCCGCTAATTTTTATGGCATGATGAATACTTACGACCAAATTGGGCAAATTAATCTTGCTCGCGGTAATTACGATCGAGCTTTAACTGCATTTCAACAAGGTTTAGAACTGGCACAACAGTTGAAATATCAACAAGATTACTTTACCCAACAGATTCAACAAATTAATCGACAACGGACTAATTAAAGTTTTACAAAGTAGGATTTTGGATCGCGCAAAGACGAGCCAGTGCGTTGCGGAGCCAGCGCCGTGCGGGGGTTTCCCCCGTTGAGGAGGCAGCGCGTTGCGGGGGTTCCCCCCGTTGTAGCGACTGCCGTGCGACTGGCGTGGGGTTTCCCCCGTTGTAGCAACTGGCGTGCAAAGACGCAAAGCGGCTTCTTGAAGAGTAGGCGCAAATGAAGATCGCGCTGGGATATTCTGTCTGCGATCGCAACTTGGTGTGATGATATTGTCATGGCTAAGACTTAATACTTGAATGAACTTTATTTCTGAAACAAACCTATTTTTTTGCCAATGATTCTATCTAGCCATCGAGCGGGTAAAGCGGTAGGAATTATCCAATCTAGTAAAAGATTAGGGACGATCGCATATTTAGTTTTCGGTTTGGGAGTTTCAAAAACTTTGCGAATAAATTTACCAAAAACCTCTGGAGGATAACCTTTTTTGCCTTGTTGGACGAAATGCTTTTGAAAAGTCGTTACTGATTCCGCATAATCAGTAGTCAGATATTTGCTAACATCTTGGGCTGATTCTTTATCCCAAATTGCCGTGCTAACTGCTCCAGGCGCAATAATAATTACGTCTATACCATATAATTGTAATTCTCGGCGTAAGCTATGGGAAATTCCTTCAAAGGCGTGTTTGCTACCAACATAAGCACCAAGAAAAGGAACGGCTAATTTTCCCAACACAGAACTGATATTAATAATTCTACCCGATTGTTTGTCATTGTGATTTGCTCTGGCTCCCAATAAAGGTAAAAAAGCTTGAGTTACGGCAATTTGACTGACAACATTAACTTCAAGCTGCAACCGAATTTCTTCGAGTGGTTGATGCATTAAAGTACCACTCGTAGCCATTCCTGCATTATTGATTAATCCACTCAAATTGCGATCGCCAAGAATTTTTTCTACTTGGCAAGCCGCAGATCGTACAGCGTCTATATCAGTAATATCAAAAATCAGCGGCGTGAAATTATCCCCTAAGTCAGCTTGTAGCCTGGTAGCATCGGCTTCTCGTCGCACGCTACCAAATACGTGATAGCCATGAGTCACAAATTCTTTTGCTGCACCAAACCCAATCCCTGTAGAAACTCCTGTAATGACGATAGATTTCATTTATGCTTCCGAATCAGCAGACGATCGCTTCCAGCATATAGCAATCCACATTGATTTGTGAATGTTTCCCGTGTAGAGACGTTACATGTAACGTCTCTACACGGTCTCATAATAGTCTCCCAACTTTCCTTTTTAAGGGAGGAAACTATTGCCCCCTTTTTAAGGGGTTTAGGGGATCTTCTTCGCAGTCAAAAAGTAAATTAGCATCAGCGGTCGACTACAAAATTGTCGGAATTTCCTTCAAATACACTCGGCTAAATGGTTCATCTACACCCAAAGTATATTGTTCGAGTAATCCCTGACGGCGAATTGAAACACGATCTCCCTGCTTGATGATTATAGTAGAATCCTCAAAAACATCTCGCGCCAACATCATTTCAATTCCTGTGGGATTATCTAAAACAACCATATTACTGCCGTAATAAAACATTCCTTGAGTTGCTAAAACATCTTCTTCATACTCAACTATTAATAGATCGAGTTTGGGATTGCGCAACAAATTTTGAACGTTTGTATTGTAATCTCGATGCAAAATCTTTTCGGCACGATTGATATAAACGCCATCTCGACACGCAGCACCAATCACCCAATCGGGGTGGTGAGATAAAATTTGGTCGATAGTTGTTTGTAGTTCCGCCACTCTAATTCGGTTAAAGGTAACTATCGGTATCCTCGCTTCAGTTCCTCCGTCAAAAAAGGTTTCTAAAATCTTTTCAGGTACGTCAACGCTCTCGCCTACGGCGGGGTTAAGGTGCATAAAAATCCCAGGCGCAGCATTAATTTCGAGAATGCTAAAGCTGCTATCTTTCCAAGATTTTGCCAAATCTTCAGAAATGACATCGATTCCCAAACAAGTGAGGCGAAAATGCTGGGCGACATCTTGCGCCAGAATCATATTATCAGGATGAACTGTAGGTGTGGCATCAATACTTACACCACCAGAGGAAAGGTTGGCAACTTTACGCAAATACACTCTCCGTCCCTCTTTAATAACGCTGTCAAGAGATAAGCCTTGCTCCTCCAAATACATATCCATTGCTTCATCGAGCTGGATTTTACTCATGGCAGAAGTTGGCGTGTCTCTACGTGCATCAGAACGGTTTTCGCGATCGATCAGTTCTGAAATTGTTGAATATCCATCCCCAACTACTGAAGCGGGACGGCGTTCTGTTGCCGCGACAAATCGACCGTTGACGCACAGCAAGCGGAAATCAGCACCAGAAATACTTTTTTCGACAATGATCCGAATTGGCTGTTCTTCTGGAACTGCTTTGACAGCGCGATTAAAAGCAGCTCTTAGCTCCTCAGAGTCTCTGACATCGGCGGTTACGCCAATCCCTTTATGACCGACAACAGGCTTGATGGCGACGGGATAGCCAATATCCTCGGCTGCATCTAAAGCTCCCTCGCGACTAGTGACGATTTCTCCGCCTGGAACTGGAAAGCCAAGGGTGGCTAGAAAAGCTTTACAGTCATCTTTACGGGTGGTAAAGTCCGAGTCTATATGGCTGTCGCCGTCAAATGTGGTTGCTATGCCACGCACTTGCTTGCGACCGTAGCCGTATTGCATCAGTCCTTCATCCCACAAATAAAAAGCAGGAATACCTTTTTCGTTAGCTTTGCGCAAGAGTGAGTAGACGGTAGGACCACCATAAACAGACCGACGAAAGATATTTTGTAGATTACGCATCTGTTCTTCAAAGGCAATTTCTTCGTCTAATGTCATAGCTTCAAACCAATCCCAGACGAAGTAAATGACCGATCGCGTCGTTCTAGTATGGAGCGACTGAACGCTAATTCTTGCCCCTCGTTCTAACGGTTTTACGTTCCAACAGTGGAAGTGCAAACCCATATCTAGTTTGCTAACTTCTGATAATGTTCGTGCAAACAAATGAGCGTGAGATTCGTATTTTTCCTCGCGCAAGTGGGGATAGCGATCGCTAATTTTTTCTACGTAATTTTCTATTGATAGCGGCTCTTGATATCCCGTCAAAGCAAAGTCAAAAGTACATGCTGCCGTATTTAGCTCGGGATTAGAGCCAATGTAATGTTTGAAGTTGAATAGATCGAAAATATCGGTCTTTCTAGCATTAACGCGCACGACATCAGTACTTGTATCTATTACCATTTTTATCCTCCTTTTTTCAGTTATCAGTGAAGCAAGAGAGCAGCGAGCAGGGAAGCAACTACCAACTACCAACTACCAGCTACCAACTACTAACTACCAACTACCAACTACCAATTACCAATCACCAATCACCAATGACAAATAACCACAGTATCATCCGATTGGTATATTCCCACTTGCCATTTATAGCAGATAATACGGTAGCGAAAAATACAACTTTGGAAAGGTGTGAGGGCAAGCAGAAATTTTATATAACTAAAAGAATAAATAAATTGTTTGGAATCGTTGACATATGAAAGGTACAGTAACCGATCTAAGAAACGAAGTCCGATATCTGGCGGAGGAAGCTTTTCACCGCAAATTGATTTCCGGCTACGGTGACGGTGCGAATGAAAAAGAGTACCAAATTGTCTTTAATGGTAAGCCTCGACATCTTTCTCTGGCACAAGCACGCTCTTTTCTCAGCGATTTAGTCGCTCGGTGCGATCGCAATTAAAACTAAGAATTACATTACATTACTGGACGTAGACCCTTGACTCGGGGTCTTTTTTTGTCCGTGGCGATCGCGACCAAATATGCCTACTATGTTAATTTTTATAATTCTGTATCGGAATCTACCAGAAGACGGTTTTAACCAGAATATTTGTTATGTTTTCTTGAGAATACTCACTTAAAGTATGGTATGGATACGAATATGAGTAACAATCGGGGGGCGCTAGTCATTATTGGCGGTGCAGAAGATAAAGAAGGTGAATGCCAAGTTTTGCGGGAATTCGTGCGCCGTGCTGGGGGAACAAAAGCACGAATTGTGATTATGACGGCAGCCACGGAATTACCGAGAGATGTAGGAGAAAACTATATCAGAGTATTTGAGCGTCTGGGCGCGGAAGATGCTCGTATAGTTGACACCGAAACCCGCGAAGATGCTAGATCCTCTACTGCCCTAGAAGCGATCGAAAAAGCCACGGGAATCTTTTTTACTGGCGGCGACCAAGCCCGGATCACCGATATTCTCAAAGATACAGACATAGATGCACTCATTCACAAGCGTTTTGGCGAAGGAGTCGTTGTAGGAGGTACGAGCGCGGGTGCAGCGGTGATGCCAGATGTGATGATTGTTGAAGGAGACGGAGAAACTCATCCCCGCATGGATACGGTGGAATTGGGACCAGGAATGGCATTTTTACCAGGAGTGGTGATAGACCAGCATTTTTCTCAACGGGGACGGTTAGGGCGCTTAATTTCTGCCTTAGCACAGCAACCAGCCGTTCTGGGATTTGGGATTGACGAAAATACTGCTATGGTAGTGACCGATAGTCAATTTGAAGTGATTGGCGAAGGTTCTGTCACTATAGTTGATGAATCAGAAGCAACTTACACTAACGTAAGCGAGATCTTAAAAGATGAACCGCTGGCAATATGTGGCTCAAGACTGCACATTTTGCCCCACGGTTACAAATTCGATCTGAAAACTCGTAAGCCAATTCTGGAAAATTTAACCTCGAATAACTCAACTTTGGAAAGTTCAACCTCGAATAACGGGGCGACTAATGGCAATGTAGCAACTAGTCAGGCAACTGTCTAAAATCCCTAAAGGCGACTATAAGTCGCCCAAAAGGGTTGCTGGTAGGGACGTACAGAGAAACCACTATGAATTCTATTCGCTTAGAAGCGGAAAATAGCTGCTGCTGGGGCAGAGGTAGGTAAATCCTCTGGTGCAAGAGCATAAACCGTACCACCATTCAAGAGAGTGTAGACGGCAGCAAAATCGAGCAGATCTTCATCGTCTGCTTCCGGTTCTGGGTGCAAATTTACTGCCATTGTCTCTGTATTGAAATCACCCCAAAGCTGGCGATCGCTAGCGACAAAGAGAGAATCTACTCGTTGGTAATAAGCGGCGGGAACGATTTCTGTTAAGTCGTCAGAAGCCTTGCCCGTACTAGCTCCTGCCAATTCTTGATATCGCTCCATTGCCTGCTGCTGTGCCTGGAAAAACTGGGGTTCTACCAACGACCAAGCGCGATCGCGAAGTTCTTCTGGCTTAACAATATCTACATTGACATTAATGCCTTCTTCTACCAAATGTTGGTAGCTATTAGCTTGGCGATAAATGGCAAACAGGTATTCTACACCTGCTAGAACTAGAGGCGCTGATGCAGTTTTGAGTTTTGGGTGTAAAGCGCGATCGATTAAATGGAAGAATTGTAAAATATCCTTCTGGTGTTCATCGCGATCGGGGCTTCCTTGACCGTGAAATTCGCCAGGTTGTGATGCTGGATTAGTTCCTCTGCCTGTAGCATTTCGCTGTTGTCCTTCTCCAGCAGTCTCGTCATATTGAAGTGCTTCTTCCATGTTCTTTGGTAGATTTTCCACCTCAATTTCTTTGATGCTGTAGCGCGTTCCCTGAAAAAATCTAACGTTATCTTGACTCAGCGCCAGCACGTAAAATCGCCCATTATTTTGAATCAAGGGTAGTAGCGGTTTGAGGTGAAATTGACCATCGACTACTACAATTTCTGGAACTTCGTCAGGCAGTAGATAGTAGCGGAAGACATCTGGAGAGACAAAGATAACTAGTCCCCGCTCTTGATGTTCTTCCCAAAATTCAGGTGTATCTAGTTTGTGGGCAGCTTTGAGGAAGTCTACTGCTTCTGTATTGCGGATTCCTATTGCATCTAAGCGTTCCTCAGCTTGACGAATGAGATTCTTGAACCGAATTGGATTTTGTCTAACCTCTGTACTTCCTTTTTGCATTGGCATATACAAGGAGACACAGGGAGGTTTAGCTTTTGCAACTAAATTTTTGAGTTCATCAACAGTTAATAAAGGCATATTTGGTAAATTGGTAATGGGTAATTGGTAGTTGATTGTTATTGAGTGGTGTCTGAAACACTTCTGACTTGGAGACTTCTGATTTCTGAATTGTTCTAACGTCTATTTCAATTCCAAATTGGTCAGCCTTCATCACTCTCTAGTGTGGAGATCTGCTTTTGCAGCTTCCTTTCTTTTGAAGGAGGCTAATACGAAGTCGGAAGTCATAACACCACTCACAAATGAGCAACTACCAACTACCAACTATCAACTACCAACTTTCTCAAATAAATCGAGCCGATATTGTTCTTCTCTTTGTGCTTTGAGATGGCGTAGTTGAGTAGGGACTAATTCTAAAAATGCTTCGTGGACTTCATCGCCGCTGAGTGGATAGTCTTTGGCGTAGAGAGTCCAGTGAACTAAGAGTAAATGTCCGCCTGGTTCTAAGTAAGACAGAATCAGTTGCTGTGCTTTTCTCAAGTCTTCCCAACACCAGTAATATCCGACTTCGGAAACTAGAGTTAGATCGAAGGTTTCATCGGGGTATTCTTGCGGTACTCCCATGAGTTGCAAGCGGACGTGTGGGAGAGATTCGCAACGTTTTATAGCACGGTTTAAGGCTGGTTCCGATAAGTCTACAGATAATAGGCGATCGCAACGATTGGCTAATTTTGCGGTTAAGACTCCAATCGAACAGCCAATTTCAAATGCAGAATGATAGCGCGATCTGGGTAAAGCGGCGATCGTGGCAGCGTATTTATTTGCTTCGTATTCGCTGGTTTCAAATTTCCACGGATCGGGATCGGCGGTGTAAAGATTGTCAAAGTAACTGGCTGGTAAAGATTGTTTCATAGTTCTTCTATATACACTTCCCAATTACGAGTAAAGTTTGCTAACATCTCTGGCGTGAGACGAAAGCCTTCTGGATCGTCGTCAATTAGATTTGTTGTCTGAGAACGATACGCCGCGATCGCCTGTTTTTTCACTTCGACAACATCGCTAATATCTAACCGCCATGCTGTAATGCGATCGCCTGTTGCTAGATCGCTTCTTTGCGTTTCATCCCAATCCCAAATCGGATATTCAATGAATCGAGGTGAATTTTGGGGATGTAGGGGCGCACAGCCGTGCGCCCCCACGATGGCATAATGAACGATCTGCCAAGTAGCGCGATGATCGGGGTGAGGATCGTAGCGCCAGGGAAGAAACACTATATCGGGTTTTATGGCTGTGATGCGATCGCGACACATTTCAACTGCTGCTGCAAAATCGGGCATTTCTGGAGTGGGTACTGCCCCATCCGGTAATCTGAGAAAATCTACCGCAGATGCCTCGATCCCCAAAGTCGCTGTAGCAGTGCGGGTTTCGCCTTCGCGCAGCGATCGCAATTTGGCTGCGGGATACTGGCGCGATCGCGGGTGAGACATCGTACCATCGCTGATAACTAATACGTTTACCCGACACTTTAGAGATTGTAATAGGGCGATCGCACCCCCACAACCTAAAGTTTCATCATCGGGATGTGGTGCAACTACCAGTACAGATTTAGCGATCGTCCCCTGTGCCTTGGTAGGGGCGCACGGCTGTGCGCCCCTATACGCAGATTTGCTGGCAATTTCAGCTACACTACGCCAAGGTAATGTAGCCGGATCGCTAAACAGCGACTTGTTAGTTATCGGACTCATAAGACCAGAGAGAGTGTGCAGGTGAGGATTCAGATAGGGCATACTGTCCGACATTAGCGATCGCCGCATCAAATGCAGGTTGACGCAGATATAATGTCAGATCTCGAATAATCCGTTCCATTGGAATTGGTGGTAGTAAACCCCGCGTCCCCACACAGCGTTCGCACAGTTGAATTACATCCATGCAGGTTTGCTCGATCGCCGTGCGTACCATATTGGCATAGGCAACTAACTTATCTGCTTGTTCGTTGGAGGTATTGGCATCACCAGCAAAAGTAGGGGCGTATGCTTTGACTAAATCTGCTGCGCCACGCAACCACAGATTACCGCTTTCAATGGCGATCGCCATTTGCCCCACCCGCGTCTGTTGATACGGATCGAGAGTTCTGCCTAATTTGTCGAGATACTTGCGGGTTTCGTTAAATAATGACTCTGCCCCACCTAGCTGTACGGCAGCAAACCGAATCACTCCTGTGGTCAGCCAAGGTTGTCTGTAGTAGTCTCCTGGTTTACCAATCAGCGCCCCAGCATCCAGTTCTACCCCACTGAAATCTACCTTAAAGCTTGCTGTTGCCCGCATTCCTGAAGGTTGCCACCAAGCCGGATCGCTGACTGTAGCGACTTCTTCCATCGGGACGATACACATTTGCCAGCTGCCATCTGGTAAAGCACCGCTAGCAAAAGGACGTTCTACGTAGCCAGAACCAGAAGCAAAGGTTTTCGATCCTTGCAACTGAAATTTGCCATCTTCCATTGGGAAGATTTTCACGCCATCGCTCGCTTCGGCATTCCATACGCCAAATATTTTATGGCGATCGCGGGCATCGCTGGCATATGCTTCAATTTGTGCTTTCGTCCCAAATGTTTGAATTAATTGTAAGGCGTTAACGTGTCCCTCATAGATTCGCCCCACGGCAAGATTCCCGCGTCCGATCTGTTTGAGCAATTGCAACGTTTCCCAGGTGCGGCTAGAGTCAATTCCTAACCCCAGTCCACCTAATTCTGGTGGTAAAGGTGCTGCTAGTAAACCAGCTTGGGCGATCGACTCAAATTCTTTGACTGGAAAGGCTCCATTGACATCAATTGCCGCAGCGTTACTCGCACAGAAATCGGCAATTTCCTCAGCTTTGACTAATACTTCAACCAGAGATAACTTTTGTTGACCGATCTCATTGGTTGATAGTGGCGCGATCGTATCTACTTTCCTCACTGGTTTTATCTGCAAACATCTATAAATGATGATGTATCCAGATTAACTAGAAGACATCTATCTTCTGACTCGATCTACCCGCTACTAAAGAAATATTGCTTAACGGTTAGCACTACTAAAAACTCGTAGAACCCGCTCTATAGGTACAGTTCAGGTACATCATACCTTTGTCATAATAGATATATCACATCAGACAGCTTTAGATCCACTACATGAAAATACAGTCATCGGTGCTAGTACACCTCGGCTATGGCAAGTACGTCCGTTCCGACCAAGTGACATCGATTGTACCGATTGAGGAAGATCGGGGACCAGGACGGCGGACATTCGTACACCTTGAAGGGCAAGTCGATCCGGTTGTGGCTTCGCGTGCAGAAGACTCGATTGTACGGGATTTAGTCCAAGAGCCACGCGACATTACCCAGTCTCGCCAGCAACAAGAGATTTTGCAGGATTTACTCATCGATCTGCAAAATATCAACCCGACTATTCGCCGGATTGTCCGCGATGAAGGTGAGTTAGATCTCGATCGCTTAGAACGACGGATTAAGGGAGCGATCGAAGAATAGACACATTCAACCTCGTATAGAGACGTTACATGTAACGTCTCTATACGATGATATGCAACGTCTCTACAAGATGCAAACTATATCGTGATTTTTCTCGCATGACGATCGCACAAGACAAATTCAATCAACCGTCTTCGCAAATGCAAGTCCGTTCGGCGCGATTGTGGATGCCAGAACGAGTCATATTTACTCCCGCAGCTTTAGCAGAACCGTACGCTCAGCAGATTTTAGCACGGGTACAAGCGCTCAACTTACCAGTAGAAGAGTTACCGCGCAACCGTTTGACAGGTTTAAGGGGAGAGAGCGATCGCGAAACCTACGATATTGCCAAGCGCACCCTCGCTGTTGTCACCGCGCCACCAAGTGCTTTGAAACTCAGTCCTATTCCTCCTTCGGCTGACTGGCAGTTTCATCTAGCTGAAGGCTGTCCAGCACATTGTCAATATTGCTATTTAGCTGGAAGCTTGCAAGGTCCACCAGTCATTCGCGTTTTTGCCAATTTACCGCAGATTTTAGAAAATACTACCTCATACGAGCAGCCTGGTAGAGCGACTAGTTTTGAGGTGAGTTGCTACACCGATCCTTTAGGGATAGAGCATCTCACGGGTAGTTTGGCTGAGTGCATCCGCCACTTTGGGACGCGCCAAGATGGATATCTGCGTTGGGTATCGAAATTTGATAACGTAGATAGCCTATTAGAGCTGCCTCATAACGGTCATACGCGCTCTCGTGTCAGCGTTAACGCCGCACCTATATCGGGACGATTTGAAGGTGGTACGGCTTCTGTAGGCGCGAGATTGCAGGCGTTAAGAAAGCTAGCATTACCGCGATCGCAAGGTGGTGGCGGTTATCCTGTGGGGTTAGTCATTGCACCCATTATGGATATGGAAGACTGGGAATCGCATTACACTCAGTTATTTGACGCGATTAGCGAAGCATTAGATTTCGATTGCGATTTGACTTTTGAGTTGATTTCTCACCGTTTTACTCCAGGTTCCAAAGAAGTTTTGCTTTCTTGGTATCCTCAGACTAAGTTAGACATGGACGAGTCAAAGCGCAGCGTCAAGCGCAATAAGTTTGGTGGTACGAAATACGTATACGATTCTGACACGATGAGAGAGTTACGCAGATTTTTCGAGCGCCAGATTCAACAGCGTTTTCCTCAAGTAAAAGTTTTGTATTGGACTTAATTAGTCATTAGTCATTTGTCATTAGTCATTTGTCATTAGCGAGTGGTGCGTGGTGCGTGAAATACCTTTAACTCCTGGCTCCTCAGTTTTGACTTTTGACTTTTGACTTTTGACTTCCTTTCATAAATTTTCTTTAGCCTTTTCATAGGCTATTTTTTGTTCTGGGGTTGCTGAGCTTAGACATTCTGCATGAATGCGTTCTAAATTGTCGAGATATTCTTTTTTTTGGCTCAATACTGAATTGTCGCGAGTTGAATTAATTAAAGCTAGTTGCGCTCTGAGAGGTAATTTACGAAAGGCTACTAAACGGTTTTCCATATTCATTGAAAAAATATCTTCCTCAACTCAATTTTAAATTACGAATAATTTTTTCTATTTGAAACCAGTTGCCAAGCTGCATTTTGAATCGATGCTCCATCTCTCCTAAGTTGCAGAATCTAGAAACTACGATAGCAAAAGAGCAAATAAACCACACAAGGCAATTCCGTCAAACACGCCAGCACCACCAATACTAAGAACTCCTGGTGTCATGCGCTGAATTTCTTTTAAGTGTAAAATATCCGCACCGATTAAAGTTCCCAACACGCCGCCAGCAAAAGCGACGGGTGCGGCGTGGATTCCTCTAGTGATGAAAGCAGACGCGATCGCGGCGGTTATTGGAGCTAGTAACGGATTCATCTGAATTCCGATTCCTGGTACGACACGAGCAGCGTAGTAGCTTACAATTGTCACAATTGCCGTGACTAAAACAATTGCTAGTGGATTAGCATGGCGAAATTGGTATAAAGCTACAAGAACGGGAATTAAACCACCACCGACATTTAAAGCAACAATTGTTTTTTGACGAATGCGCGGTAGGGGAATACCGAAAAATTGTCGTACCCACAGATTGCTGTAATCATCGATGATTTCAACTTGAGATTCTACCTTGTATAAAGGAATATTAATTGTGCTGCCAAAAATTATTGCTGCCAATAAAAATAGAGCAGCATTGGCAGAAAACCCTAATTTTGCTACTGCTATCTGGACAACATCCAGTGTCAGCGCGAACCAAATAAAAGGAAATACTAACAAAAGTAAAATAAACAGCAATATGGAAACAGGGAGGTAGAACATATCAGTTATCAGTGGAACCAGTGGCTAGTGGCTGGTGACTAGAGGCAAGAAGCTGGTTCCATCAGTCATGCACCACTTCTATCGCGTACTAGTCAATATTCATCACTGCTCGCTACTCACTTCTTCTGCTAGAAGTGTATTGTAATCGGAGTAAATTGTGTATGAGGTGCGATCGCCTTAGATTAGCTAACCGCTACAGCTATAAGAGCATTAGAATAAAACAGTGATTGGTGACTGATGGCTAGAACAGCTTCTTTGTCCGCCTTGTCTTCCTTGTCCCCCCTAACCCCTAACCCCTAGTATGCGATTACCTGATGGTCCCAGTGGTCCGCCTTGGCTGCGGAGACTGAGATTTATTAATTGGATCTTACGCCCATTTGAGGTGATGGAGGCACGGGCGAAAAAGTATGGAGATATCTTTGCGATCGCCAAGAATGCCTCACCGTCGATGGTATATTTGAGCAATCCAGCCGCGATCGAGCAAGTTTTAGGAGCAAATCCAGAGTTTTTTGATACTAATAGCGGCAATGATGTTTTACTACCGTTATTAGGAGCTAATTCGCTGATTTTACTCGGCGGGATGAAACATCAGCGTCAGCGTAAGTTATTAATGCCACCCTTTCACGGCGATCGCTTGCGAACTTACGGACAAACTATTTGGGATATTACTACACAAGTTACCAGTCAGTGGCAAGTAGGACAATCGATAACCGTTCGTGCTGCGACACAAGAAATCTCGATGCGCGTCATCCTCAGCGCTGTTTTTGGTTTGGATGGTGGAGAACGTTACGATCGCCTACGAAAACTGCTAACCTCTCTGTTAGAAACTGTCAGTTCCCCTGTAAGTTCGATGGTACTATTCTTCCCTTCCCTACAAAAAGATTGGGGAAAGTGGAGTCCTTGGGGACTGTTTTTGCAAATGAAACAGCAAATTGACGATCTGTTAGTTGCAGAAATTCAACAAAGACGTGCAGAGATGTTACAACGTGTAGTGGAGACGTTACATGTAACGTCTCCACCGCGCGATGATATTCTTTCTTTACTACTAGCAGCGCGAGACGAAGCAGGTCAACCCATGACCGATGAAGAATTGCGCGACGAACTGCTAACTTTATTATTTGCCGGACACGAAACGACTGCTTCAGCACTTGCCTGGGCATTATATTGGCTCGATCGCCTGCCGGAAGTCAAAGAAAAGTTACAAGCAGAAATTGACTCGCTAGGAGACAATCCCGACCCGAGTGCGATCGCTAAACTACCATACTTGAATGCTGTTTGTTGCGAAACCCTCCGCATTTATCCAATTGCAATTAGTCCCTTTCCGCGCATTCTGAAAGTCCCAATGGAAATTGGTGGTTATCAGTTGGAGTCAGGTGCGATCGTGGTGATTTCTATTTATCTCACCCACCAGCGCGAGGATCTCTATCCTCAACCCAAACAATTCATTCCAGAACGGTTTTTAGAACGGCAATTTTCTCCTTACGAGTATCTACCCTTTGGTGGTAGCAATCGCCGCTGTATCGGTGCAGCTTTTGCCTTATTTGAAATGAAATTAGTATTAGCAAATATCCTTTCAAATTACGATCTCAAATTAGCAAGTAACCGTCCTGTCAAACCAACTCGTCGCGGTTTAACAGTTGCTCCTCCAGCCAATATGAAAATGGTCGTGCAGCAAAAGTCAAAAGTCAAAAGTCAAAATTCAAAAGTATTGCTGACGAGCGATCGCTAAGTGACTTAAGATGAGACTCAAAAACTTAAATAATGCATTAACTGAGAAATAATCTGACCTGGAAGGGACAATCGTTTTTGAAAATCAACTAAATTTCGATAAGCACCAGCCATCTGACGATTTTCTACAACTGCTTGCGCTAATGCCAAATCCATAGTGGGAATTTGGATTAAATCTTCTACTGTCGCTGTATTGGGATTGAGGCGAATCAGAGGAGAAGTCTCTGCATCGTAGTAACAGAATTTGAGGATTGGTGTCAAGGGTGCGAGGCGTTGTACGGGAACGCTCAAAGCAGCGGCAATATCTTCAATACAATAAAACTGTACCCCAGCATGGCTGAGTTGAACGAGCGATCGCGCTTGATGTATGGAAAGTCCCGGTAGCCTCAACCAGTCATCTACCGTTGCCTGGTTGACATCAATCTGAATTCCTAAAGACACCGCCACAGCAATTTCTTCTAATGATTGCAACCGATAATAGGGATCGTTTAGCAATCTATTGCGGATCGTTTGAATTTGCAGCCAGCTTAACATTTGGCAGTCAGTTATCAGTGGTTAGTGGCTGGTGGTTAGTGGCTAGATGTTCTTTACTTAAGACTTCCGACTTATTTCAAATACTATCTAATAACTGGCGGCGTTTTTGCTCGAATTCGTATTCCGAGATTAACCCCTCTTGGCGGAGATTGTCTAATTCTCTCATGGCATCTGCGATCGCGCTCACTCGGGCTGGCATGACTGTAGTTGAGGGGCGCTTAGATAAAATGGAAAAATTGGCAAGATTAGTTACGCTCGTTCCAGACATGCCTAATTCACCGAATTCAGAATTAAAGTTGAGGTCAAACTCCTCACTGTCTTGTACTAAATACCAAAACCCTTCAATAGCGCTAGCAACGCGGGGAATAGGTGTCCACGATAGCAGGAGATAAAGCAGTCCCCACAAAGGCTGTCCCAAGTAAAACTTGTGCAATCCAGCAATTGGCATCGGCAACACCGTACAAGCAAAAGCCAGAGTAGCAGCAACTTTACGATTTTTTTGTTGGCTGACGATGCTCATGAGGACAACTCCAAAGGAAAAGGGGGGATTAAAGGTATTTTGTCAAGCCAGCGATCGCTTTTTTAACTACCTTACCTTCTATATTATTCATTCCCTTATCAGTTATCAGGGAGCAGGGAGCGCACGAGCAGTGACCAATGACCAATGACCAATGACCAATGACCAATGACTGCTGTATTAAATTGTCGTCTAAACTAGAATGATATTAGACGTACCTATAAAAACTCTGAGTGCCTCACTCAAATAATTACAAGCGCTATGGGATTTTTTGATTCTGATATAGTTCAACAGGAAGCCAAACAGCTGTTTGAGGATTATCAAGCGCTGATCAAGCTGGGGAATAGCTACGGCAAATTTGACCGCGAAGGAAAAAAGCTATATATCGATCAAATGGAAGCCATGATGGAGCGCTATCGGATTTTTATGAAGCGCTTTGAACTTTCAGAAGACTTTATGGCACAAATGACAGTAGAACAACTTAGAACTCAGCTCAATCAGTTTGGGATCACGCCGCAGCAAATGTTTGAGCAAATGCATAATACTTTGGAGCGGATGAAAGCAGAGCTAGAGAGTCAGTCCTAATCAAAGGTAAGTCGTAAGTCGTAAGTGTTTTCTACTCGCGGCTTTTGACAAATATAACTGGTCACTGATAACTGGTCGCTGTTCTAGCCTCTTTGTGGTACTTTTAAGCACGGAGACGAAATGGAGTTAGACGTGCAACCAAAAGTCATTATTCATGGTGGTGCAGGCAGTTCGCTACACGGCAAAGGTGGAGTGGAAGCAGTGAGGCGATCGCTCTACCCGGTTATTGAAGATATTTATGCTTTACTGCTAGAAGGAAAGAGTGCTTGCGAGGCAGTGGTACGTGGTTGCCAAATGTTAGAAGACGATCCCTTGTTTAATGCTGGGACGGGATCGGTGCTGCAATCGGACGGACAAATTCGCATGAGTGCGGCACTGATGGATGGTATTGCTCAAAGATTTAGCGGTACGATCAATGTCTCGCGAGTCCAGCACCCAATCGAACTGGCATTGTATTTACAAAGCTCCCCCGATCGCGTGTTGTCTGACTTTGGGGCAGCAGAACTATTGCGAGAACTGCAACTGCCTAGCTACGATCCGATTACAGAGCGTCGTCTCAACGAATGGCTGCAAGAAAGGCAGGAAAATTTCACAAAGACGATGGCGGCGGTAGTGGCAGAAGTCGGGGTAGGAGACGATGCAGACACCGCAGTTGTCGATACGAGTGCTAGACGGGGGACAATTGGCGTAGTCGTGCTAGATAGCCAAGGAAAGCTAGCATCTGGTACATCTACAGGTGGTAAAGGGTTTGAACGCATCGGACGTGTCAGCGATTCTGCTATGCCTGCGGGAAATTATGCTACAGCACACGCTGCCGTAAGCTGTACGGGAATTGGCGAAGACATCATCGATGAGTGTTTGGCAGCGCGGATCGTCGTCCGCGTCACGGATGGCATGTCTTTGTTAGATGCGATGCAACGCACGTTTACTGAAGCCAGCGATCGCCAGCGAGACTTAGGGGCGATCGCCCTTGATGCTTCTGGGGCGATCGCCTGGGGTAAAACTAGCGACGTGATCTTGGCTGCTTTCCACAATGGCGATCGCATTGGCGATACTTTGGAATTGCCCGTAGGGACGCAAGTTGGTTGTGTTTGAGTGGCTGGTGGCTAGTGACTAAGTGGCTAGGGAAAGGGGACAAGGGGGAGTAGGAGGACAAGGGGGACAAGGGAGACTAATTCTAGTCACCAGCTACTAGTCACTAATCACTCCTTCGACTTCAGCCTCCAGCCAGGTTTGACGACCTGACGCGATCTGGCAATAACCAAACAATCGTCGGGTACGTCTTCGGTAATAGTCGAGCCTGCGGCAATGTTGACATCCTGTCCGATCGCGATTGGAGCGACGAGGACGCTATCAGCACCCGTTTTACTGCGATCGCCAATTTTAGTAGGATGCTTTTTTACACCATCGTAGTTAGCTGTAATCGTACCGCAACCAATATTGACTTTTTCCCCAATGGTGGCATCGCCTAAATACGATAAATGGGCAGCTTTGGTTTCTGCTCCTAATTTCGTATTTTTCAATTCCACAAAATTGCCAATCCGACAAGCCGCGCCAACTTCAACCTGACCTCGTAGGTGAGCGTAGGGACCGATTTGAGTTTCAGCACCAACAATGCTGTTGCTGACGACAGAATACATCGCGGTGACGTTTTCGCCAATCTGACTATTTTCAATTAAACTACCCGGTCCAATCCGACAGCCAGATGCGATCGCGGTTTGACCCCGTAGGTGGGTTTGTGGCTCAATGACAACATCTGGTTGAATCTTTACCGTGTCATCAATTGTGACACTAGCTGGATCGATCAGCGTCACTCCTGCTGACATCCAATAGGACTTGATGCGTCTTTGTAAAATCTCGTAGGCTGTTGCTAACTGTTCGCGATCGTTGACTCCCAAAATTTCTTGTTCGTCTTCGATATCAACCGCCATCGCAGGTTGGAGCAAATTTACGGCATCTGTCAAATAGTATTCTTTTTGGTCGTTGTTTGCTTGTAATTCTGGTAGTACGTTCGCTAAATCTTGCCAGCGAAAACAGTATACCCCAGCATTAACGCGACGATTTTGCTTTTGAGCCGCGCTACAGTCGCGGTCTTCAATAATTTGCTGGACGATGTTTTGACCGTTACAAAATACCCGTCCGTAACCTTGAGGATCGGAAAGTTGAGCCGTGAGAATGGTAGCAGCATGTTGGTGCTGTTTGTGGGTTTGAATCAGCCGTTGTAGAGTTTGGGGTCGTAACAGGGGAACGTCACCATTCAACACCAATAAATCCCCTTGAAAGCCTTCTAAATGTGGCAGGACTTGCTGAATTGCGTGACCCGTACCTAACTGCTCGGTTTGTTCGACAAACTCCAACTTTGGCAAGGAATTAGAGACAAGCGAGCGGTTGGGATCTAAAAGAGCTGTCTTCACTTGCTCGGCTTGATATCCCACAATCACCAAAACTCGATTGGGAGAGGTTTCCAGACTACCCAGGATCGCTCGTTCGATCAGCGATCGCCCTCCGATTTGATGTAAAACTTTGGGCAACGTCGATTTCATTCGCGTACCGCGCCCAGCTGCCAAAATTGCTACCGCTACCATATGTTTAGACTTGGCTATCTGCTATTCGCCTATTCAAGGATAAAGGAATCGGTGACTAGTGACTAGTTATCAGTGACCAGTGACCAGTGACCAGTGACTAGTTATCAGTGACCAGTGACCAGTGACCAGTGACCAGTGACCAATGACTTGACATTGACATTGATGTCAAGGTTTAGGGTGAGAGGGTGTACGTACAATTCCCATGACTTACTTCGCGATTACCCGTTTCAAAACCTTATCGAAAACTTTATTTCGAGTTTTCAGTCGAGAACATCTAGATGCGATCGCCGCTTTTGTTTGCGCTGTATTGGTACTTTTGGGTTGGATAGCGCTCCAATTAGGTTGGCTTGGGCTGGGATTGTTGTTGCTACCAGCAGCATACGTTATCGGCGGGTATGAGAGCGCGAAGGAAGGGCTGACAACTCTGTGGCAAGAAAAAGAGTTGGATGTAGACTTGCTGATGATTGTCGCTGCTTTGGGGGCGGCGGGATTAGGTGTGTGGCGGCGGGAATATTACCTAATTGTCGATGGGGCAGTTCTAATTTTAATTTTTGCTATCAGTGGGGCGCTGGAAGGCTATGCAATGCAGCGCACGGAGCGAGATATTCGCAGTTTGATGAGTCTGAGTAGCGATACAGCTAGGGTACTGGATCGCGGACAGGAAAAGTTGGTTGATGTCGAGCGGTTACAAGTTGGCGATCGCATTTTGGTTAAACCTGGGGAACTCATTCCCACCGATGGCATCATTCAAGAAGGTTACAGCACCCTCAACGAAGCAGCAATTACGGGGGAGTCTTTGCCAGTAGAAAAGACCGTAGGGCATGAAGTTTTTGCAGGAACTTTGAACGGTAACGGGGCTTTAATTCTGCAAGTGCATCAGCCGCCGGAAAGCAGTCTAATTCAGCGCATCATTCAATTAGTCAAACAAGCCCAAACAGAAGCGCCTCCCTCGCAAATGTTTATCGAACGTTTTGAGCGCGGCTATGCCAAAGTTATCGTTCTTGCTGGGATTTTATTGGCAATTTTACCCCCATTTATTTGGGGTTGGAGTTGGGAAACAACAATTTATCGCGCTTTAATTTTTCTCGTTGTTGCCTCTCCTTGCGCGTTAATGGCAGCAATTATGCCGACATTGCTATCGGGAATTGCCAACGGTGCAAGACAGGGAATTTTATTTAAAAGTGGGGCGCAGTTAGAGATGATGGGAAAAGTGCGAGCGATCGCATTTGATAAAACTGGAACTCTCACCACGGGCAAATTAGCAGTCACAGAAGTTATCCCTACTGCTGGGCATTCAATCGATGAAGTTTTACAAATTGCTGCTGCTTTAGAAGCCTATTCCGAACATCCTATCGGACAAGCGATCGTCACCGCTGCCCAACAAAAACAAATCGAATTCGTCCCTGCTGTTGGTGTATATTCTCACCCAGGACAAGGAATTATTGGGGAGATTTATAGCCAACAAGTCCTAGTAGGAAAAGCTGATTTTTTAATTCAAAATTCAAAATTCAAAATTCAAAATTTGGAATTAACTAATAACTCCCCTGTACGGGCGCACAGCAGTGCGCCCCTACCGACTCCCGATTCCTCTGTACGGGCGAGTTTAGCAGATAGCTTGACAATTCCATCTAGCGATTTTTGGTCAAAACCCGCCCCTACAACTCCCGAACTATCCCAACACCTCGAAGCCGAAGGTAAAACCGTCATCTGGGTAGCACGAGAAAGTGAAATCATTGGGATTGTGGCTGTAGCCGACACCCTACGTCCCAAGGCTGTGGAAGTCATTAAGCGGCTAAAACAATTAGGAATTGAGGAAACGATCGTATTAACAGGCGACAATCAGCGTACAGCCGATCGCATTGCCCAATCTGTGGGGATCGATCGCGTTCATGCTGAATTATTACCTGAAGATAAAGTCAAAGTTATTCGTCAGCTTCAGAGCCAATATCAAACTGTAGCTATGGTAGGAGATGGCATCAACGACGCACCAGCCTTAGCTCAAGCATCGGTAGGGATTGCTATGGGTGTAACTGGTAGCGATGTTGCTTTAGAAACTGCCGATCTGGTTTTGATGGCGGATCGTTTAGAAAAGTTAGTAGTAGCAATTCATTTAGGTCGTCGATCGCAAAGAATTATCAAACAAAATATTACCTTTGCTCTCAGCTTTATTGTGTTACTACTCATTGCTAATTTTACTGGCAACATGAATATGCCAATTGGTGTAATTGGTCATGAAGGATCGACTGTCATTGTGACTTTGAGTGGTTTAAGATTGCTAAGAAATTGGTAATTTGTGAGTGGATGGTGACTAGTGACTGGTGACTAGAAATTGAGAAACTAGCCACTAACTACTAGCCACTAGTCACTGATATCTAATAGAAATTTCTAAATTAACGAGAAAACTAGAATCCAAATTAGAAATATCAAACATGCAATAATTAATCTTGGTTCAGAGAACATAATTAGCGCGATTAAACCCAGACATCCTAAAATAGCTCCGTAGACAAGACCCATTTCAAACAGATGTTTATCTTCATCTTCGCTTTTTCTAGTCATGTCTAAGCTATTAGTAGAAATATTGAGTTGTATAAATATCGAACTTTAGACGCGATCGCACCTGACTTTGATAAATTAATTAATTCAAATGCTTTATTTATACTACGTATTTGCTACTGAGTCTAGTCAGTTTATCAAGCTCATCACGCATATCATTGACTACTTAACCTTAATAGATAACATCCGCTCTAGCAGTGCAACTTTTTGCAAACGGGCAAATGCTCTATTTCTCTGCTGCTGACGATGATAGTGTCGGCGTAACTTTCTAGTCACGAGTATTGATACGAGCATAAATATTGGTAATACTACAATTGCCGATGGAATCAGCAAATCGTTGTGACTGGTTTGCGTGTCTGCATTAGATTTGCTACAAGTCTCCTGCCAAGTTTTAGTATTTGCCCAAACTTCAGGCGTTTGGCAGATATTAGCAGCGTCTAGATTATCCACTTTTGATTCTCCTGGGTAGTGACTCCATATATATCTACTCACCCAAGACAGCTGAATTCGGATTATTGGCTAAATAACCATCTTCCATGTAAACAATGCGATCGGCGATGTCGAGAATGCGGTTATCGTGGGTGACAAGCAGGATGGTGCAACCCTGTTCTTTTGCCAAACGCTGCATAATCTCTACCACATCACGTCCAGATTGTTTGTCAAGTGCGGCTGTTGGTTCGTCTGCTAGAACAATTTTAGGATGACTGACTAACGCACGGGCGATCGCGACTCGTTGTTTTTGTCCTCCTGAGAGGTTTTCTGGATAATAATCGACTCGATTTCCCAAGCCAACGCTTTCTAGCATGGCTGTGGCTTTAGCATTTAAATCTTCAGCAAGATAGCGATCGTGTAATTCTAAAGACATTCTTACATTTTGTTTTGCAGTTAAGAATGACATCAAGTTATGTGCTTGAAAGATATATCCAATTTGGCAGCGCAACCGAGTTAATAGTTGTTTGTTTGCCCCGCGAATTTCTTGTCCTAAAATTTTTAAGCTACCCTCTTGAGCCGATCGCAACCCTCCCATTAAGGTTAATAATGTTGTTTTCCCAGAGCCAGAAGGACCAGTCATAATAATAATCTCTCCAGGCATAATCTCTAAATTAATATCAAATAAAACTTGTTTTTTTAGTTCGCCTTGTCCGAAGTAATGATTGAGGTTTTGAATAGAAATGACAGGTTGCATGGTAATGGGTAATGGGTAATGGGTAATGGGTAATTGGTAATTGTAAGCTATCCATTTTCCAAAGATTTTAGATAGCGTTCAATCTAGGAATTAATTCGTCAATTATTGGTTTAAGTTTAGCTGATTGTTCGGTATTAAGAAGGTTTCGAGTATATGCTAAGCGTAACCAACTAATGGTTTCATACAAAGATACTCTAGCTATCTTTATAAACCTCTGATTATCTTTGAAATTATGACGACCGCGCCCTTCTGCAATATTGACACAAATACTATCCGCAGCGCGGACAATTTGTTTTCCCATCGTATCTTTAGTAAAACCATCCCATTACTGAACAATCTGCCAAATTGTATTCGCTAAGCGTTCAGCCAACTTATACACTTCCAAACTCTCAAAGTCAGGTCTAGCCACTCAACAACTCTCATCTTATACTCCATGTCTTATATTTCCCCTTGCTAACCAACAATTACCCATTACCCATTACCCATTACCAATCAAAAAACATCAGCAGGATCGGCAGAACGCAATTTTTGCATGGCGATCGCCCCAGAAATACTACACATAATAAACGTAATTGCTAATACAAAGATTGCTCGTTCCACTTTCATTCCAATTGGCATTAAAATTGCTGCTGCTGCAACTTGATATAGTCCTAAAGAAATCAGAAAACCAGGAATATACCCCAAAATTGCTAATATTATTGATTCTTGAATCAAAACGCTTAATAAATAGCGATCGCTATATCCCATTGCCTTAAGCGTGGCGTATTCTGGTAAGTGATTGGCAACATCGGTGTAAAGAATTTGGTACACGATGACAATGCCTACAATAATTCCTACAACCACACCAAGCCCAAAGATAAATCCAATTGCACCTTGACTTTCCCAGTAGTATTTTTCTACTTCTGCAAATTCTTGTGGTGTCATGACTCTGACATCATTCGGCAGATCTGCTGTTAATTGTGCTTTGACGCTATCTGAGTTTGTTCCTGGCTTAAGTTGAATTAATCCAATTTCAATTTGATTCGATTTGCGATCGGCTAGTAATTTGAGAAAAGTTGAATTGCTAACTATTACATTCCCATCAGCCGCAAAAGATGCACCAATTCTAAATAATCCAATTGTCCGAATATTTTGCTGATTTAACTGTACTTCCACGCTACCTTGCTTTTCCACTGTTTCTGCGATCGCCCCATATTCTGGACGAGAAGCGCGATCGAATAAAGCAGTATTTAAAAGTTGCAATCGCTTCGCATTTTGTTGAATTTCTGGTACGGCAAAGCTAGGTGCATTTGGATCGATACCCCAAATTAAAATTGTTCTGTCAATTCTCGTTGTAGGATTTTTCCATTCACCTCTCCCAATATAAATTGAACTGACAGAAAACACGCCATTGTATGCCAATGTTTGATATAGTCTTTCTCTTGAAAAACTTTGCAGCGTAGACAGCGATTCAAATTGCCGATTAATCATCACCAAATCTGCTTGTAGCAAACTTTGTGTCTGTGTCGCACTGTCGTAAAGAGAATCGTTGAATCCCAGTTGAATAAAGATCAGCATATCAGCAAAACCAATTCCCGCGATCGCCACTAGCAACCGCGTCTTTTCTTTCATTAATTGATGCCATGCGAGGGGAATTTTTTTCAGCCATTTCATAGTTTTGGTTGGTAATGGGTAATGGGTAATTGGTAATTGATGGCGTACATCCATTACTTGTAGGGGCGGGTTTATCGATATGCTTAGTTCAAAACAGATTTTCTTGCTAAACCCGCCCTTGCCTTTGTCGCCGTCAATTTAATTCGTTCCGATAATTTATTGTGAATTCTGAATGAGATGCCTTTGTCGCATCAGTAAAAAGAAGGGTAAACCTGTAGAAACACCAATTAAACTACTAGCAAAATAAACCCATAAATATTTCATACCCAGCCGCGAACCTTCCCAAAATATAAATGCCCACAAAACTAACTCTGCAACAACTACATCCCAGCCAAATAAGGCTGAAATCTTATTCGTAAATAGTTGCTCTACAAAAATTTGAGGATTGAACCCATGCTCGAATAGAAAAGGTAAAATCTCAGAGAAGGCTAAAGCAGTACCCAATATGCAAAGAATTGAATAGAACACTTGCAACATTTTCAGTTATCAGTTGTCAGTTATCAGTTGTCGGCAAGCTTGGAGTCAGAAGCTAGAAGAAAAGAAAGTCGTTTTGCCTTTTGACTTTTAACTTTTGACTTTTCCCTATTTATACCGAACATGCGTTATGCATTGAAACAAACAAAAACTACAGTTGAATTGCTGTTTCTACCTGTAAATTTGTCAACCCAGCTACCTGTTGACTATCTTCAGGACTGAGGCGAATCTCAACCTCTACTATGCGCCGATCTAGATTTTCTCCAGGTTGGTTGCTGAAGACATTCTGTCGATCGACTTGTAAACCGATTTGGGAAACCTTACCGCTTAACTGTCCTGAAATTGCTTGACTGGTAATGACGGCTGGCTGTCCCAACTTAACTTTACCGATATCAGTCTGATAAACTTCGGCGACAGCAACCATTTGAGCCGTTTGTCCCATTTCTACAATGCCCGAATCGCTAATTCTCTCCCCTTCTCGCGTGTGAATCTTGAGAATTTGCCCAGACATAGGGGCGCGAATATAGGCTTCTTGTAGCTGCGTTTCCGATGTTTTCACAGCGGCGATCGCAGTATCCACTTCTGTTTGGGCTGCATCCACATCTACCGGACGTACCTCGGCAATCCGATTCAGGGTAGCTTTGGCTTCTTGTAGTTGAGCCTGTAAAGTTTCTACGGTGCGGTTTTTCCCCGAAAGCGCTTCCTTTAATTGTGCTTGAGCGGTTTCTAGAGTTAATCGCCTGCTATCTATGTTCGATGCAGAGATCGCACCTTGACGATATAATTGTAAAAAACGATTATACTCTGCTAGGGCGTTGTTGACTTCTGCTTGATAGCGAGCAATAGTAGCATTTTGAGTTGACGTTTCTCCAGCAATTTCTGCTTGTATCCGGGTAATAGTCGCTTCTTGCGCCTTAATTTCTCCTGTTTTTGCCCCTGCTCTCACCTGTGCTAATTTAGCTTGGGCAACTCTGACTTGTTCGCGTGCTTGTGCCAAAGCATTTTGCAAGCGATCGCGAGAATCTAAAATCGCAATAGTTTGTCCTGCTTTGACGCGATCGCCTTCTTTAACTAATAATTGGTCTACGCGATCGCCATCCAATGCAGATGGGGCAAATAAGCGAATTGCTTCTGTTTCTGGTTCCAGTCGTCCCAAAGCCGTAACTTGCGTCACTGGGGGAGTTGTCGCCACAGGAGGAGAAGGCTGAGAAGATTGAGAAACGACATAAAAGCCAGTTGCCCCTGTTATAGCAGTTGCCGTCAGAATTAACCCAGCTATCCAGCGATTTGAAGGTTTTAAAATTTCATTGGTCATTGGTAGTTGGTAGTTGGTAATTGGTAATTGGTAATTGGTAATTGGTAATTGGTAATTGGTAATTGCTCCCTGATAACTGATAACTGATTATTTCAGGTATGCTACAAGAATTTTGCTGAGTAAGGTTGCTTGTTCTGGATAGGAAATTGTTTCAGTTTCAAATATTCCTCGCATTAATAAGCCGTAAAGATAGTTCAGGACAAAATCCGCGATCGCTTTATCTGGTACTTGCAAATAGTCGGCGATCGCTTGCGTAGTCTTATCCCAAGAGCTGTGAAAAGCATTATTTTTGGTCAGTTCAGCTTTTTCCTGCTGGTAGAATTCCACCCAAAGTAAAACTTGCTTGCAAAAATTATCTTCATTTTTAGCAACAAAATTGAACATAGTTTCAATTCGCTCTGTTAAGGTGGGTGGATTTCCCGCCTCAGCCAAGAAGTTGAGCAAGTCTTGTCTGTCTAGTTCTTCTACCAACTGAAGAAATAAGGCTTGTTTGCTGGGAAAGTAATGATAAAGCGTCCCTGTAGACACGCCCAATCCTTGAGCTAACTGTCGCATGGTGATCGAACCGTAGCCTCTTTCGGCAAATAGATCGAAACTCTTGAGCAACAGTTCTTTACGATATTGGTCGTGGTCTACAATCTTGGGCATCGGGATAATTAATTTGACTCCATATTAAATCGAACGTTTGATATAAATAAATATAAAACAAACGTCCAATATAAATCAAGTAGGAGCGGGTTTGTTTGACAGCAAATATGTCAAGTAACAAATACATTTGCTGTCAAACCCGCCCGTACTTTAATTTCCCCCCTTTTTAAGGGGGGTTAGGGGGGATCGAAATCCCGCTTCTTCAACTGCGGATTTCCTCTCAGTCTCCGAATCAGGCATCATCCAAAGCAGCAATACCGGGTAGTTCCTTACCTTCAAGTAACTCCAAGCTAGCGCCGCCACCAGTTGAAATATGGCTCATTTGCTCGGCTACACCGACTTTCTCCACCGCTGCTACAGAGTCACCACCACCGATGATGGAAGTTACGCCTTGCTTGGTGAGATCGGCAAGAGTACGAGCGATCGCTTCTGTACCTACAGCAAACTTGTCAAACTCAAATACACCCATCGGACCATTCCAAATCACCGACTTGCACTCAGCCAGTGCTGCTTGGAACGTCTTGACCGAATCTGGACCAATATCCAAACCCATACCATCAGATGGAATATTATCCACACTGACGGTCTGAGCGTTGGCATCAGCAGCAAATTTATCTGCTACCACCACATCTGTAGGTAACAATAGATCGACACCACGTTCTTTTGCCTTAGCTTCCAAAGATTTAGCCAGTTCTAGCTTGTCTTCTTCCACCAGCGACTTACCAACATTCAAACCCCGTGCTTTGTAGAAGGTGAAAATCATCCCACCACCCAACAGCAGCTTATCGCACTTGTCCAACAGCGTTTCGATTACGCCAATCTTACTGGAGACTTTCGAGCCACCAATAATTGCCGCTAGGGGACGCTGAGGATTTTCGATCGCGCTTTGGAGATACTGAAGTTCTTTTTCAATCAAATAACCTGCTACCGAAGGGCTGAGGTAGTGAGTTACGCCCTCAGTTGAAGCATGGGCGCGGTGAGCCGTACCAAAAGCATCATTTACGTACAAGTCCGCATTTGCAGCTAACTTTTGAGCAAATTCTGGATTATTCTTCTCTTCTTCGGGATAGAAGCGAACGTTTTCCAGTAGCAACACCTGACCGTTTTGCATTCCTGCAACTTTGCCAGCAACCTCATCACCGATACAATCGTCGCACTTAATAACCTCTTGACCGAGTAATTCGGAAAGGCGCTTAGCAACGGGAGTCAGACGCAATTTATCATCTACACCTTTGGGACGACCGAAGTGACTAGCCAGGATGACTTTAGCACCCTTTTTAATTAAATCTTGAATTGTCGGCAGTGCAGCACGAATGCGGGTATCATCGGTGATATTGCCTTGGTCGTCTAGCGGTACGTTAAAATCTACCCGTACTAACGCCCGCTTCCCAGATAAATCTGACGAGGATAAATTTGCTAGAGTTTTTTTGGACACAGCGTCAACCTCCTAATTGCCTTTTTGGTCTAGTCCATCATTTAGCGCCGTCCACATTTTACCGAAGCATGGGTATCGGAGTTACCACAAATGTTTAAGACTGTTCTGTTTCCGATCGATCGCAGCCGCGAAACACAAGAAGCCGTAGGAGTCGTGGTTGAAATCGTGCAAAAGTATGGTAGCCGTCTAATACTGCTATCGGTAGTAGAAGGATCGGAAGAGGCTGACGAGGGCATGGAATCGCCTGATGTCGTAGCCCGACTTCTCGAAGATGCCCAGTCCGTCTTCAAACAGCAAGGCATTCAAACAGAGGCATTTGAGCGGCAGGGCAAGCCTGCATTTGTTATCTGTGATGTAGCCGACGAAGTTAGTGCAAACTTAATTGTCATGGGTTGCCGAGGACTCGGGTTAACAGAAGAAGGAGTTACCGAAAGCGTCACCAACCGCGTGATCAATCTATCTCCCTGTCCGGTTTTAGTTGTACCTTAATGAGGGAGCAGAGAGCGAGGAGTGAGGGGGACAAGGAGGACAAGGAAGCAATTCCAGCCAACTACCAACTACCAACTACCAACTACCAACTACCCATTCACAAATGACCAACGACAAATGACCAATGACAAACGAAATTCAATGGTATCCAGGTCACATTGCCAAAGCAGAAAGAGCGCTTGCCGAACAACTGAAGTTGGTTGATGTGGTATTGGAGGTACGGGACGCACGGATTCCACTAGCGACCCACCATCCGCGCGTGCCAGAGTGGGTAGGCAATAAAACACGAGTATTAATCCTCAACCGCGTCGATGCAATTCCTCCTGCGTTGCGGCAGTTGTGGCAGCAGTGGTTTAAGACACGGGGAGAAACAGTTTACTTTACCAATGCTAAAGATGGTAACGGTGTAGGACAAGTATTGCAGGTAGCGCAAAGAGCAGGTGATGAGATTAATCAACGCCGCAAAAATCGCGGCTTGTTAGCCCGTCCCGTGCGGGCAGCGGCGATTGGATTTCCTAATGTAGGTAAGTCAGCGCTGATCAATCGGCTGTTGAAGCGGCGGATTGTCGTCAGCGAGGCTCGTCCTGGGGTAACGCGCCAGTTGCGCTGGGTCAGAATTTCCGATCGCGTCGAATTGTTAGATGCACCCGGGGTAATTCCGACTAAGTTAGAAGACCAAGCAGCAGCAATTAAGTTAGCTATCTGCGATGATATTGGTGATGCTGCCTACGATTCTTACCAAGTGGCTGTTATCTTTATCGATTTGCTGCAAGATTTAATGGCAACTGCTCCCGAACTCATGCCTGACAATCCCCTATCTCGCTACAAAATCGATTCGTTGGGCATGACAGGAGAAGAATTTGTCTATGAGTTATCGGCAAAACGCGATCGCGGTGACTTGGAACGCACGGCAAGACAGATACTGATAGATTTTCGCAAAGGAATTTTGGGGACAGTTCCCTTAGAGTTACCACCGAATTAATTTTTGTAACTTTTCTTTTCATCCAAATAAACCAAAAGAGGGAAAATAGCTCAAAGCTACTCCCTCCCTTATCCATTGATGGTATATCGTATGAGTTTTAGAGATCGCCGTTGCGAAAGGCAAGGACAAAAATAACTGCTGGACCAGCTAGCATGATCAGGGCAACGCTTACTAGTTGAAACAGAGTTTCCCACTGAAAACTACCGATCGCATCAAAAATTCCAGACATAAGATTTATCTCTCCTCCCAGCTTGTCTATTTAACGTCGATTGCTTACATAAAAATCCGCACCTTATTTTACCTAGAGGAGAATTACCGGATTTAATTAACTTAACAAATCTATAACAAACCACAAATAAACTCTTGCTGCTCTCATTTTAGTGATGGGGTAACTAAAATCGCTAAGCTTGAGTAGCGGGAACGCGATCGTCACCCAATCTGAATATTATGGCGACTTGGAAATGGCAACTTGGAAATGTGTAAAGCAGTGTGGCGCTTGCTGTCATCTCGACCCAGAAGAACGCCCAGACATAGCAGAGTATTTGACACCAGAAGAGTTATCACTCTATCTCAGCATGGTAGGTGAAGGTGGTTGGTGCATTAACTACGACCATCTCAAGCGAGAATGCAAAATCTATCCCAACCGCCCTCGCTTTTGCCGAGTCGAGCCAGAAATATTCTTAGATATGTACGGCATCGAGCCGGAAGAAGTCAACGATTTTGCGATCGAGTGCTGCGAGCAACAGATTTCCGGCGTTTATGGCGATCGCAGCCTGGAAATGGTGCGGTTTCAGCGAGAAGTTGGCGATTGGTAGTAGTTGTTAGTTGTTGGTTGTTGGTTGTTGGTTAACTGGTCACTGGTCACTGACAACTGAATAATGGGGTTGCCTTTTGTCATAATTTGGCAGAAAATGAAAGGAATATGAAAAATGTCGCGTATTGAGCTGAACTGCCTGTGAAACTGGAATCTGCACCCCCTCAGCGATCTAGCTTATCTGACCAAATAACAGCACTGGAGAAACAGGTTTTGGAAACACACAGCAGCCAGCCTGTTGTCAGTGTTAGCGATTGCCCTCCACAACAGCAAAAACAACAGCCAAAGAAAACACAGCAGTCTTGGTGGGCAATATACGCCTCGACATTTTTCACCATATTTTTGGCAGAATGCGGCGATAAGACCCAACTTTCCACGCTCTTGATGAGTGCAGAGTCTCAATCACCCTGGATTGTCTTCGTAGGTGCAGCCGCAGCGTTAATTACGACCAGTTTACTAGGCGTACTCTTGGGACAGTGGTTAGCAAAACACCTATCACCTAGAAAGTTAGAAATTGCCGCGGGTACGAGTTTACTACTGATTGCGATCGCCTTAGTATGTGATATTTTACTCTCGTAGAAATCCCCCCTAGCCCCCTTTTTAAGGGGGGAATAATAAAGAAATTCCCCTTTTAAAGGCGATATAGAGGCATCTGAGGAAGCAATTCCAAGTCACAAGTCACAATGAATTCCGAATTCCGAATTCCGAATTCCGAATTCTCCTCACTCACCCCTCAACTTCATGGACTGGAAACTACTAGGAATCACTTTTGTAACTGTATTTCTCTCAGAATTGGGAGACAAAAGCCAACTAGCAGCGATCGCCCTCAGTGGCGGTTGTAAATCTCCACGTGCTGTCTTTTTTGGCACGGCTAGCGCTTTGATATTGACAAGTTTGCTGGGAGTGTTAGCAGGTGCGGGTGCAGCTCAGTTGCTACCTGTAAAATTCGTCAAGGCGATCGCGGCTGTGGGTTTTGCCGTGCTTGCAATTCGGTTATTATGCTTTGGGGACAATTCTCAGGAAACTGAGGAAACTACGATCTAAAAGGTGCAAATTCTACCTTTTGTCACCACATACTAAAATATTTCGGCTGAAAGCGGTATTGTGTGAACAGGTATAAAAAACCAAGTTTTCTGACTTATGACCGCCGTTCATCCCAATCACAAGAAAGCCAAAGCCCTCAAATCAGGAAGCCGCCGCCCAGCCAAAGAACTTTGTAGCGAGTGCGGCTTGTGCGACACATATTACATCCACTATGTCAAGGAAGCGTGTGCATTCCTAAACCAGCAATTTGACCAATTAGAAACTCAAACGCACGATCGCAGCCGTAATTTAGACAATCCAGACGAACTTTACTTCGGCGTGCATCAGTCGATGACAGCGGCGCGGAAAAAAGAACCGATTCCCGGGGCGCAATGGACGGGTATTGTTAGTACCATTGCGATCGAAATGCTAAATCGCGGCATTGTCGAAGGCGTAGTCTGCGTCCAGAATACCAAAGAAGACCGCTTTCAACCGATGCCAATTATTGCCCGTACCCCAGAGGAAATTTTAGCCGCACGGGTAAATAAACCTACGCTGTCGCCTAACCTATCGGTGCTAGAACAAATAGAACAGTCAGGCATGAAACGGCTGTTAGTAATTGGTGTCGGTTGTCAAATTCAAGCATTGCGGGCAGTAGAAAAACAACTTGGCTTAGAAAAGCTTTACGTTTTAGGAACTCCTTGCGTGGATAACGTTACCCGTGCGGGATTGCAAAAATTCTTAGAAACGACTAGTAAATCGCCCGATACAGTAGTACATTACGAATTCATGCAAGATTTCCGCGTTCACTTCAAGCATGAAGATGGTTCGGTGGAAACAGTACCTTTCTTTGGTTTAAAGACAAACCAACTCAAGGATGTATTTGCACCTTCTTGCATGAGTTGCTTTGATTATGTCAATTCCCTTGCCGATTTGGTTGTCGGTTACATGGGTGCTACCTTCGGTTGGCAGTGGATTGTTGTCCGCAACGATCGCGGTCGCGAAATGCTGGATTTGGTGCAAGATAAATTAGAGCTACAACCTGTTATTTCGCAGGGCGATCGCCATCAAGCAGTACAACAGAGTATACCTGCTTACGATAAAGCGGTGACTTTGCCCATGTGGGCGGCGAAGTTAATGGGTGTAGTCATTGAAAGAATTGGTCCGAAAGGGTTGGAATATGCACGATTCTCGATTGATTCTCACTTTACGCGGAATTATCTGTACGTGAAGCGGAATTATTTAGAGAAGTTGGAAGCGCATGTACCGGAGTTTGCTAAGCGAATTGTGGGGCAGTATAAGTTGCCGGATTAAATCTTCACAAAACTCACCTGCATAATTTTCTTCTATAAAGCTGATAAGTATATAGCGGAGGAAACACGCTATGTCTAGGAGGTGAGACAACAAGCAGCGCGGTAGTGATTTCAGAGGATTTTTCCTCGAAAATAAACATACCCCTGCTGGAGAGACAAATAAAAAATACTGTTATGGAAGAATTTGAGGTGAGTCTGCGTCAATTGGTCGTAGAAACTTGTCAGCAGAAGATCGGTAGTCTCGATCGCCAGCGAGGTTTAACGAGAATTGTCCGCTCGATTGCCAAGTCTGGCAAGCTGTGGAAAGAAAATACTCCCGATTACGAGGATGCCTTACAACAAACCTGGCTGTATTTCTGCCGTAACCTGTGTGAAGCTACGACAGGCGATCGCTACGATCCCAGTCGTAGTAGTATCACGACTTGGTTAAATGCATATTTGCGGCGACGGCTGCAAGACCTGTACCTGCAAAGAAAGACTACCAATAACTCGACAACTAGACAAGTCTATTCTGTTGACGAGCTGGGGAAAGACGCGATTGAAGCCTTGGAAGCTCCGCCCGATGTCCCACCAATTTTGGAAACGACACGAAAGTGGATTCAAACCGATCCTGATGGCGACCTCCGCCGTACTTACATTCAAGGTTATCCAAAGGTGAATTGCCAAGTTTTATTGTTGCAAAGGCTGCCACCAGAGACAAGCTGGGAAGATTTGGCAGCGCAATACAAGCTGTCCGTTTCGACACTGAGTAGTTTCTATCGGCGACAATGCCTACCACGATTGCGTAAATTCGGCGAATCGCAAGGGTATTTAGAGGATACCTATCATGAATTATCAAGCACGAGAAAACGATCGCTCCCTTCCGTTACCAATTACTCAAGCCGCGAATAGCATTGCTTGGCAGTTTAGCCAGCAGCAGCCAACGTCACAAAAAGCAGAGCAAGTGCGACTGAATACCTTGGCTGTGTGTGCCGTCCGTGATTATTTGGAAATGATGGGCGTTCCGGTGAATTGGAACGAGTGCGATAGTTGGAATCCTTTTATGCGTGCGTGTGTGGATGCAGCAGACTTGGAGGTATTGGGTTTGGGTCGCCTGGAATGTCGGGCGATCGCCACTGATGCTTCTACCTGTTACGTGCCACCGGAGGTTTGGGAAGATCGGATCGGTTATGTTGTCGTGCGTTTGGATGAAGTAGAAAAACAGGTCTGTATCCTGGGTTTTGTCCAGCAAGTTACCCAAGAACAGTTGACCGTTAACCAGTTGCGATCGCCGGAAGATCTCTTGTCCCACTTGCAAGACTTAAGCGCGATAACTTCGTTAAGCTTCGCTAACGCGAATCCTCCCACGAGTACGGTTAACTTGAGACAGTGGTTCCAAAATACGTTTGAACCGGGTTGGCAAACTGTCGTCTCGCTATTAAATCCAGCCGAACACAATTTAACCTTTAGCTTTCGTAAAACAGAAGAACTGAATACAAACGAAGTGGATCGCCCTGAAAATTTTGTCAGACGGGCAAAGTTAATTGACTTAGGGATGCAGCTAGCTGGTCATGCAGTCGCTTTGGTCATGGAACTGCGTCCTGCATCAGAGCAGAAAACCGATCTGATCGTACAAGTGCATCCGACGGGGAGAGAGACATTTTTACCGCCGTCGCTACAGTTAATCGTGTTGGATGAATCTGGTTCAGTTTTCTTGGAAGCTAAAGCCAGACGCGCCGATAATTACATTCAGTTGCAATTTAGCGGTACTACCGGAGAAAGATTTAGCGTTAAAGTAGCTCTGGGGGATGTTGGCATCACGGAACACTTTATTATTTAAAACATTACCTGAGATTACATCGGCGACTAGTTCAACAGTGACCTTCTGTTTGCGCTGGAGATTTGAATTCCACTTGAAACTTACCAAGCACCTCTATGAAAGACTCTTGCTCAAGAGCGATAATACAGGTTTTTATTGGTAACTGGTAACTGGTAACTGGTAACTGGTAACTATTTATTGACGTGCCTACAGGTGATAGATCGTGGGTAAGTTAGTTGTCTTGAAGTTTGGCGAAGGTAGCTTCGAGCAGGGGTTTCCTGTAACGCTGCAAATTGGCGAGGATGGCGATCGCCCCGCTGTAGAACTTGCTGGCAGATTACCACCCCAGCCGGAAATTCCGCAACTCTACAGAAAATGGCAATCAGCTTACTACAGTTTGGGTTTGCGATCGCGTCTGGAAGCCGCTGCCGTCCAAATTACGAATGTTTGTGTTTTAGAAGACTGTTATAATGCCGCAGAATCCCTCAGCCGCAGTCTAAACAATTGGCTTTCCTCTCCATCATTTCTGGCTTTGAGGGATAAGTTTTTAGAAAAATTAATGCCTGCGGATGCAATTCGAGTTATTTTGCAAACTGAAGATTTACTATTACAGCGGCTACCCTGGCATCGCTGCGATCTATTTGCTCGCTATCCTCAAGCAGAAATTGCCCTGAGTACCCCTGCTTACGAAGAAATTGCGCTGAAAACGACATCCTCTCGCACTCAAATCAGAATTTTAGCGATTTTAGGTAGTAGTGCCGGAATTGACATTCAAGCAGACCGTAACCTGCTCGAAACCTTGCCAGGAGCAGATGTCAAGTTTTTGGTTGAGCCGTCACGTCAAGAGTTAGACCGTCAGTTATGGTCTACCCAAGGATGGGATATTTTATTTTTTGCCGGACATAGTGCCAGTCAAACAACTGCCTCACAGAATGAAGTTACAGGCAGAATTTATTTAAATCAAACGGAAAGTTTAACTATTGCCGATCTCAAACACGCTTTACAAACTGCGGTAGAAAATGGTTTGAGCGTAGCCATTTTTAACTCTTGCGATGGCTTGGGTTTGGCGCGGGACTTGGCAAGTCTACACATTCCCCAAGTAGTATTCATGCGCGAACCCGTACCGGATCGCGTGGCGCAAGAATTTTTGAAGAGTTTTCTCCAGGCTTTTGCTGGGGGAAAGTCTCTCTATTTGTCGGTACGAGAGGCAAGGGAAAGACTCCAGGGATGGGAAAGTGAATATCCTGCTGCTAGCTGGCTACCAGTCATTTATCAAAATCTTGCCGAAATTCCTCCAACTTGGCAACAGTGGATGCAACGTCTACGTCCACCACGACAACGGCTTTCTCTGCGGCGCGTCTGCTTCACCAGCACCATTGTCACGGCGGCGGTGGTAGGAATGCGGTTATTAGGATTATTCCAAACTATAGAATTGCAGGCTTTTGACCAATTAATGCGGCTGCGTCCTATAGAAAAAGCCGATCCGCGTCTGTTACTTGTGACGGTGACAGAGGAAGATTTGCAGCTGCCAGAACAGAATCAGAGAAAAGGCTCTCTGTCAGATTTGGCATTGGAAAAACTGTTGCAAAAACTCGAACAATTTCACCCACAAGTTATCGGTTTGGATATCTACCGCGATTTTCCAGTCGAGAAATTACCAAGTCTGAAGTCAAGGCTCCAAAAAAGCGATCGCCTTTTTGCTATCTGTAAAGTCAGCGATCCAGAATTCGATCCGCGTGGCGTTCAACCCCCGCCAGAAGTCGCACCAGAACGGATAGGTTTTAGCGATGTTATTGCCGATCCAGATGACAACATCGTGCGCCGCCATTTGCTCAATTTCGATCCGCCACTCACATCCCGTTGTAGTGCTAATACAGCGCTCAGTTTTCAACTCGCCCATCAATATTTGGCAGCTAAAGGAATTGAAACTCAATTCACGCCCAATGGTAACTTACAACTCGGTAATGTCGTTTTTCCGCGTTTGCAACCTTTCCACACGGGCGGTTATCAAAGAATCGATCCTAAAGGCTATCAACTGTTACTCAATTACCGTCCCTTTGACTCTGTAGACGATATTGCCGTAGCGGTGACGCTAGGAGATATACTGAGCGATCGCATTCCGCCCAATCTTGCCCGTACCCTCAAAGACAGGATTGTACTGATCGGTCTAGCGGCTCCTAGTACTGGTGATGCGTGGTCTACTCCCTACAGCATCGGCAGACAGGGACTGCAAAAACAGATCCCAGGTATTTATTTACAAGCTCAGATGGTGAGTCAACTCCTCAGTGCTGTTTTGGATGGACGAACACCACTGTGGGTTTTGCCTCTCTGGGGTGAGATTGTTTGGATTTGGGCTTGGTCGTTGGTGGGAGGAGTTGTTGTTTGGTGCTGGCGTTCTCCCGCGCGATTGGGATTGAGTGTTTGCTTGACAATTGCAGCTCTATATGGATCGAGTTGGATATTACTACTCCAGGGTGGCTGGCTGCCTTTAGTCCCTGCGGCTTTGGCTTTAGTCGTGACGGGAGGCAGAATTGCGGTCGTCAAGCGTTCTTTGCCCGATAGCAGTAATCTACCGCCCAAACCTACACTAAAGATAGATTGAGGTGAGATAATGCACAAGCTTGCAGCCACAGCAGCGATCGCCTTCACACTGCTCGTACCCACAGCAGCGATCGCCACCCACAATAACAGTCAAAATCACACTCATCAGCAAGTCAGCGCTCAACCCCGTTACACGCCGCCGCCCTTTCCTACCTCCGGCACTCCCACCGGACGAACTAGAGGCGCAGCCGGACGAGGAGGAGACTGCGGCTTCAAGCTGCCGCTAACGGCGCTAGCACCTGCCGTAGAAAAGACTGTAGGCACGGGCAAGGCAACGTATGTTTGGGGACAGACGATCGCCGAGTATCCTACTTTCTGGTTTTACATTCCTGCTGCCAACCCTTCACTCCGTTCTGTAGAATTCGTCCTACAAGACGATCGCGATAACGATGTCTATCGTTCTGCTGTCGAACTGCCAGCTAAACCAGGCATCATCGGCGTGCGTTTACCATCTACTCAACCACCACTTAAGCTCAATCAGAACTATCACTGGTTTTTGAAAACAGAAATAGCAGCCAGTTGCGATCGCCAAGATTCTACTATTGCGATCAAAGATTCGGTCGAAGGATGGGTACAGCGCGTATCGCCAACCGCTACGATGCGATCGCAACTCAAAACAGCCACACCCGAACAACGACTCGATCTCTACGCTCAACAAGGCTTATGGTACGACGCGATCGCCACCATAGCCGAACAGCGATTACAGCAGCCAGAAAATGCCGTTCTCAAGGCAAATTGGCACGGGCTTTTACAATCTGCCAATTTGAGCGATATGACATCTCAGCCACTTTTGCCATGACAACTGAAATGGGACAAGAAATTTTTCAGGTCGATGCTTTTACAAATAAACCTTTTGCAGGTAATCCTGCTGCTGTATGCGTTCTGCCGCGATCGAGAGATGACGGTTGGATGCAAAATATTGCCAAAGAGATGAATTTATCGGAGACGGCTTTCTTACTCCGGCAAGACGATGGTAGCTACAATCTGCGGTGGTTTACCCCTGCTACAGAAGTTCCTCTGTGCGGTCATGCTACCCTAGCTAGCGCTCATGTGCTGTGGGAACAGGGTTATTTGCAGCCAGAGGAAACAGCTCGATTTCACACTCTCAGCGGCTTGCTGACGGCAAAACGGATAGGAGAATGGATCGAATTAGACTTCCCAATGCAAGTTCCTGCTGCATCGGAAATACCTGCCGATTTGATGAAAGCTTTGGGAACCAAACCCAAGTACGTAGGTGAGACGAATAGAAATTATTTGGTGGAATTAGATTCGGAGGAGATTGTCAGAAATCTTCAGCCAGATTTTAGTTTACTGAAAACCTTGCCCGTGCAAGGCGTAATCGTCACCAGCCAAGGGACAAACTCAGAGTATGATTTTGTCTCTCGCTACTTTGCGCCTAATGTCGGCATTGATGAAGATCCGGTGACGGGTTCGGCGCATTGTTGCCTTGCACCCTACTGGCGCGATCGCTTGGGGAAAGATAATTTTCTCGCCTATCAAGCTTCTGCAAGAGGTGGGATAATTAAAGTTAGTTGTCAAGGCGATCGCGTTTTATTGAGAGGACAAGCTGTTCTCGTTTTACGGGGTGAATTGGTTGATGGTGGATGAATGGCAATTTGCGATCGCAATTCTCGATTGCGTACGTGACGCTTGTAGGGGCGCACAGCTGTGCGCCCCTACAGATCGGCTGTTTTACCCAATTGAAAATCGCTATGAAGCCAGCGATCGACTAGGAAACTTCTAAAAATGCTAGTTCAAACTCTTTGCCCTGCCGTACCTCACAATATGGTTGGTGGCATTCGGGACATTCGTAGAGTAAATCGGTGGGATGAAATTCAGTAGTGCAATTGGGGCAATAACAGACGACTGGTACGGACTCCACCTGAAGTCTGGCATCTTCAGCTATTGTCTCCTTTTTCACCACATCAAACGCCAATTGTAAGGATTCTGGTACTACCCCAGATGCCTCACCGACTCGCATTTGCAGCAGGCGAATATGGCTTGCACCTTCATGTTTTGCACGTTCTACAGCAGTTGCGAGAACGTTTTGCATCATTCCAACTTCATGCATAGTTCTACCTTGCCTAATTTAATCAAATGGTAAATTTGTTCCAGCGCTACCTGAATACCTCGTTCGGCAATGGGTGAAAGGCGATCGCCTAATTCAAAGTTCGTTCCCGGTATCGTTACCCACCAAGCATTCGGAACCTGATTGTAAAGCGCTTGCGTCAGGGCTAATAGCGATCGAGGATCGCCTGTATGTCCGCCGATCGCAGTAGAATTGGTAGGTGCGATCGGTTGTACTCGTACATTCTCGCAGACACTTGCATAACAGGCATCAATAAAAATTGCTAGGTCAGATGTTGCCAAAAATGCAGCTAGTTCGGGTGTGAGTTGATGGACGCACAGCGATGTTACATGAGGTAATTCCTCAGAGGCGATCGCATTAGCTACTTTTTGCCCCACAGCATCATCACTACGTAAGTCATTACCATAGCCAATTACCAAAATAGTTTTTGAATTCTCGCCCATCAGATTGTCGATTTGATTTTAGTTTTATCTTCTCCCTGTAGAGACGTTACATGTAACGTCTCTACAGCTCTAATCCCGCCAAACTTCATTAACAACACTTCCATCTGTTCCTACTAATTGAACGTGCAATGGCATTTGTCCGGCTGCATGAGTCGAACAACTTAAGCAAGGATCGAAAGCCCGAATTCCAGCTTCAACACGATTCAACATTCCTTCAGGAATTTCTGCACCATGAATAAAATGTCGGGCAATTTGAGCCACCGTGCGGTTCATTGCGAGATTATTTTGCCCCGTCGCAATAATCAAATTTATCTTCTGCATTAAGCCGTTTTCATCAACTTTGTAGTGATGAAATAAAGTCCCGCGTGGTGCTTCACTACAACCAACTCCTTCTAATTGGTTAATTCCAGCTTCGGCACGGATTTTAGTAGATAACACCTGTGGATCGTCAAGCAACAATTCAATTTGCTCGATTGATGCCAAAATTTCAATCAGTCGGGCGTAGTGGTAAAAAAAGGATGAGAGTACAGTACCACCACCGCGATCGCGAAATTCGCTTAATTCTCGATCGGCGATCGCAGTGCCAATATGAGTACAAATATTTAATCGTGCTAAAGGTCCAACTCGATAAATGCCACTATCTAAACGACAGCGATCTTTTTGGTCGGGATATCCTAAAGGACGATAATAGGGGAACTTGAGATAAGTATAAGATTCAACTGCCTCACCAATAAATTCTTGAAAGCGAGTTGGATCGAGTTTGTCTGCAATAATGTTGCCAGCGCTATCGACAAACCGAATATATCCGTCGTAGTTTTCCCACAAACCATCAGATGTGACCAAACCCATAAATAAACTGGGAAAATTACCAAAAGTTTGAGCTTCCCTTTCATAGTCCTGAAGCAAGCGCTTAAATCTACCTAGCGCATCTAATATTGTGCTTTTAGCTTCTGGAATGCGGCTTTGAATCTGCGTGCGTCCTGCTTGAGATAATGGTTCTCGCACGCCACCTGGAATTGCCCACGATGGATGAATCTTGCGCCCCCCTAATATTTCAATAATTTCTTGTCCGAATTGCCGCAGTCGAATTCCACCTCTGGCTAATTCTGGTTGAGCGGCAATTAACCCAAAAATGTTGCGCTTTTGAGGATCGCTATCCATGCCTAATAGTAAATCTGGGGCGCTGAGATGGAAAAAACTCAAAGCATGGGATTGGATAATTTGCCCTAAATTCATCAACCGACGCAATTTAGTAGCAGCGGCGGGAATAGTGACAGAAAGAATGCGATCGCCTGCTTTAGCAGAAGCTAGCAAGTGACTCACTGGGCAAATTCCACAAATCCGCGCCGTAATTCCTGGCATTTCCCACAAAGGACGACCTTCACAGAATTTCTCAAAGCCGCGAAATTCTGTGACGTGGAACCGAGCATCGGTCACTTGTCCGGCATCATCTAAGTAGATGGTGATTTTAGCGTGACCTTCAAGGCGCGTGACTGGATCGATAACAATTCGCTGGGACATAGAATACTGCTCTTTTCGCGATGATTTTTTTGTAGAGACTCGATCCCCCAACACCCTTAGAAAGGGGGCTTTGAATTTCTCACTTTTTCAGGGAAATTAGGGAGGTAAGGAGGCTACCAGTTCCTCCCTTTTTAAGGGGGGCTAGGGGGGATCGAGATCTCAGCTTCTAACCAAACTTGATAAACTCACGCCCTTCTAAATGCGGTTTTTCCCCACGTAGTAGCAATTCCAGTACGGCTCGAATCCGCGCCGCTGGAGGCGGACAACCGGGTAAGTAAACGTCAACGGGTACGACTGTATGTACTGGCGTGACTCGATCTAATAAAGGCGGGACAATACCTGGTTCTTGGGGAATCTGTCCGCGCACATCTGCGGTTTCAATGTAACAGCGTTGCAAAACTGGTTCGGCACTACCTAATGGATTGCGCAAAGCTGTCACGTTACCAGTTACAGCACAATCACCAAATGAGATCAGGAGTTGCGATCGCTCTCTTACTGTTTTAATCGTTTGCAAGTGATCTTCATTAGCGATCGCTCCTTCTACCAATACCACATCCACCCCTTCTGGATATTCTTTGGTATCCATAAAGGGACTGTAAACTAAATCTGCCCCAGCTGCTAGGTCGATCAGCCATTCATCTAAGTCAAGAAATGACATGTGACAGCCCGAACAGCCACCTAACCAAACTGTTGCTAGTTTTAAACGAGTCATTGTTTACTGACTCCCTTGCTGGTAAAGAACTACGGGGGATCGTTGCCCTACAGTTACGGTTATAAACAAATAACTTGAGGAAGTTATGAGGAAGGAAGCGAGAATTTCCTAGAGAAGATAGAGAATTAATGGCTCAAGCAGGTATTGGCTGCGAACAAAGTCACGCCTAGCTGAGATCAATTCAGCCTATGAAGAGGAAGGCGAAAAGAGACTGCAAATAATTCTACTTTGTAGAGCCGCAAAATTTTACGGCTCCAGAAAATTAACCATTAAACTTAGTATGGTCAATAGAAAATACCATCAAATCTTAATAATGGTTGAGGTTGATTCCGGCTTCTTTTGCCATTGTTGACAAGCCTTTGATATTGAGGGTTTTGATTGCTTTAGTCGAAAGCTTCAGTCTCACCCAGCGATTACCTTCTTCCCACCAAACCCGTTTCCACTGCAAGTTGGCTTCTTGCACTTTTTTAGTCCGGCGGTGAGAGTGGGAAATGGCATAACCATTGTTTGCCTTTCTGCCTGTGAGCATACATTTACGGGACATAAGGATCTCCAGATCTTCGCGTTTGGGTATCTTGCACAATCTATCATTGTACCTGGAATTTTCCTGGGAGGGTATGATGGCTGTGTTGAGAGCGAATAAGCATGATTCTTTTTTTAGTTGCGCTCCTATCCTTCTACGTTGCTTGGAACTTAGGCGCAAATGATGTTGCTAATGCGATGGGAACCTCTGTCGGGTCTAAAGCTGTGACTTTGCGTCAAGCATTAGTCATTGCAGGGACTCTAGAATTTACAGGTGCGGTGCTGTTTGGACATGAAGTTTCAGAAACTCTAGCAACCAAAATTTTCAATCCTGCCCTATTCATTTCTCAGCCAGAAGTATTGTTAGTAGGCATGATATCAGTTCTACTAGCTGGGGGAGCGTGGTTGCAAATCGCGACATCACAGGGCTTACCCGTGTCCTCTTCTCATGCAATTGTAGGAGCGATCGCGGGTTTTAGTGCTTGCGCGATCGGATGGGAAGCAATAGACTGGGCATCAATCGGTAAAATCACTTTTGCCTGGGTGATTACGCCGATAGTCAGCGGTGCGATCGCCTCTGCATTTTACAGTCAGGTAAGACGCTGGATTTTGACTCAACCCGATCCTCTCAAACAGCTAGACGAGTGGATTCCTTGGTTAAGTGTGGCGTTGATCGGTATTTTTGGTGTTATCGTCCTACCTACTGTCAGTCATCCAATATATACTTTGCTAACTCAACATTGGGGTTTACAACTTCCACCCCGCGATTTACCTTTAGGGCTAGGAGCGATCGCCTCTGTATCTCTAACTTTCTATGGTTGGAGACAACTAGCAAAGTCAAAAGTTCAAAGTCAAAAGCTTGCCCTCGAACAAAGTGAAGGGTCAAAAGTAGTTCCGGCTCCCGACTCCCTTGTAGAAAAACAACTCGCACGCTTCCAATTATTGAGTGCTTGTTTCGTCGCTTTCGCACACGGTTCTAACGATGTCGGGAATGCGATCGCACCTTTAACAGCAATCACTTATATTATTCGTACTGCTAGTGTCCCTGTAGATGGCATCGCGATTCCGTTATGGATTCTCGTACTTGGCGGTGCTGGTATCGTTGCAGGTTTAGCTGTTTGGGGTAAAAAAGTTATCGCCACCATCGGCGAGGGAATTATTCCCTTACAACCCAGTGGCGGCTTCTGTGCTGAATTAGCTACGGCAACAACAATTTTACTGGCTTCGCGCCTGGGTTTACCCGTTTCTACATCCCATGCTCTAGTTGGTGGTGTCGTGGGAGTTGGTTTAGTCAGAAATTGGAAAACAATTCAGTTCCAAACTGTGCGAGGAATTGCCGCAGCTTGGATTATTACGGTGCCGATAAGTGCAGTTTTGGGTGCTAGCATCTTTGCGATTGCACGTCTAATCTTCCTCTAGTTGAAAGCTTGTCAGCAACTTTGTGCGCGACACAGTGTTTGTGAGCGTAAACCGTGCGATCGCCAATTTGACACTGTTGAATCCAATCCCAACCTAGTCTTACCATCGGACGGTGGCAAATACCGCAGACGTATTTATCAATCGTATCTAGTTCTGCACCAATTAAATATTGTTGTGCTTCAGGAAAAATTCCCGACTCTTTTAAAAATTCACAAATAACGCGATATGGATCTACCCGACACCACCAACTGGCGACATGATACATCTCAAAACCTAGTTTTTCTAGATACTTTTCATTCCCTAAAGTTTTGCTGTGTCCTCCATTCAGAAAATGTTGTTCGCCAGCAACTTCTAAGCCTAATAATCTAACTTGGTTGCTGTTATGACTCGCCACCCACAGTTGGTCTAAAATATATGGAATAGAAGATTGATAGCTAGAACTCGGTACGATAAATTGAGGGGCAATTAGTTTAATTGCTTTATAAAACTTGGCATAGTTATACATAAAATTAGAGAAATTAGCTTTGTTAGACCAAATTCCTAATGCCTTACCATGCATAATTTCATGCATAGCAGAATAAGCTTCATACTGCCCGTAGCAAAACTGTTTAGTAGTTAAAAATTTCTCTGGAACTTGATAGCCTCTCTGTTTGGCAACGCGAAATGCTTGAGAGGAGTTTAATTGCTGAAAATACTTTTCTTTCGATACGGGAATTGTTGTACCGTTAGAACTGATATAATGCCAGCCCGTTCTTAAAGCTTGCATCAGCAAATCGCGATCGCCAATTTCTTGATACAGTTGCTCGACATACTCGTAGCAAGGTTTATTGTGAGTCGGTAAGTCAAAAACAAGTTTAGTTTTCGGCGCACCCAGCATAATATCTGAGTTTTTTAGAGTTAATTTTGTTAGCTTTTCTAATTGTGAAATATAGTCGTGAATTCTAATTGCACTCTTAATTTCTTGCACATCTAGAGACATATAAATATTACTAATAAACCTTACATGTATAAAACCATACTGGAATTCACTGAGGATGTCTAACCATCTCCAGGTATATTTATGAAAACTTTATTCAAATTACAAAAATAGTAAAGACTTAACGTGGAAATACGGAGAATGGAAAGAATGGTAATGGGTAATGGGTAATGGGTAATTGGTTATTACGCTTAACTACTGTAAAAGCGGGTTTGACTACCAGATTGCGCCTGGATTAACAGACATCTGGGAATAAACCCGCCCCTACAACTTTGTCTCTTGATAACTGATAACTGTCAATTGTTAACTGAATACAGTTGCATTACATCTTTCAGAGATAAACGCGACTGCACACCCAAAGTTAAAGGTGAGGTATGCCCTCGATTAAGATGGTCGGCAGCAGCACAACCAATCATGGCAGCGTTATCAGTACAGAGCTTTAAAGGCGGAAATAACACGCGCAGATTATGACTGGCTGCTGCTACTTGCAGGTGTTTTCTGAGGCTGCTGTTGGCTGCAACTCCACCACCTGCAGCGATAGTTTCTAAGCCATAGTCCCGAGCGCAAGCGATCGCCCGTTTAGTTAGCGATCGCGCTACTGTTTCCTGAAAACTTGCCGCTACATCTGCCACTGGTACAGTACCACTCTGCTCTAACTGTCTTACCAATCGCAGTACTGCTGTTTTCAAGCCGCTAAAACTCGAATCATAGGGATGATAACCACCCTGCGATCGAGAAATATTTCCCTCTGGCAGGGAAAAAGCTTGAGCATTACCTGTTTGTGCCAATTTGTCAATGATGGGACCGCCAGGATATCCCAATTGCAAGAGCCGTGCAACTTTATCAAAGGCTTCTCCCGCCGCATCGTCGCGGGTTTCACCCAGTGTCTCGTACACGCCGCAATCTTTAACGTAGATCGAGCTAGTGTGTCCGCCAGAAACTAACAAGCACAAAAAAGGCGGTTGCAAACTTGGTTCGCTCAAGTAGTTAGCGTAAATATGCCCTTCTAGGTGATGTACGCCCAAAAAAGGCTTTTGATGGATTAATGCTAAAGTTTTTGCTGCCGTGATGCCCACCATCAAAGCACCAACCAAGCCAGGCGCGCAAGTCGCCGCAATCCCATCCAGATCTTGCCAGTTCATTTCAGCTTGCTCTAGAGCTAGGGCGATCGCCTGATTGATAATTTCTAAATGCTGGCGCGAAGCAACCTCTGGTACAACTCCCCCATACTGACTATGTACTAAGATCTGGGAGTTAACAACACTGCTACAAACTTGACGATTCTTAACAATCGCCACCGCAGTTTCATCACAACTTGTTTCTATCGCTAAAATCGTAGCCATTGTCGGAGGG